>JBBRBE010000019.1:0-52038 GCA_038206175.1 Chloroflexia bacterium | reverse complement strand
GAAACTAAGTTCAATTCAATTAAAATACGAGCCTCTAGTCCTGTACAGGACTAGAGGCTCGTATTTTAATTGAATTGAACTTAGTTTCGTTAAGATTGCCCTGCTTCGCGGCGGAAGGTACGCTGCATGTTGCGTAATTCGAGGTCGTTGGGGTATTTCTCGATAGCGAGATCGAGCAAGAGTACGGCAAACTTGGGGCGATTAGAATCGCGGTAGGCCGTAGATAAAGCCTTGAAGCCTAGCACCGGCATCTGGTCGAATTCCTCGATGCCGCCAAAGTCGAACAGGGGGTTTTGCTCCACGACCCGCCGAAATTCTTCGGTGCTGGCCGTGATTCGTCCGGCGTAAGCGTAATCAATCGCCTGCCGCGCCCGCATTGCCAGACTATCGCCGCCTTCGCCCGCACGAGCCGAGCCAGAAAGGGAAGCCGCACGAGGGGAGGCAGGTGGTGGGTTGCGCGTTGGTTCAAACGTACCCGCGCCGGAAGGCGTTGGGCCGGTCGAAATGGGTGGCGGGGTCGGTGAGGGTTGGGTTGGTTGCGGCCGGTTGGAAAGCGGGCGCGGCGGGACAGGCCGAGCCGCGGGTTCCGGCGCAGGGTTGCTATTTCTAAGAGGTTCGGCTTTAAAGGCTTCTGGCTCGGCAAAAGGGTCTACATCGTCGAAAATGTTTTCGAGCGGGTTGGGCCGGGCTGGAGTCGGGCTGGGCCGCAAAGGGGCCGGAGGCGTAGGCGTCGAATAGCTTGCCGGATTGCTTTTCTGGTCGGTATCTTCATAGCGGGCGGGCGCGGGCGGGTAGGGCCGGGATGGCGGCGCAGGTGCAACAGGCGCAGGAGGCGACGCGCCGTAAGAAGACGGGCTATTCGTCTCACGGCGGGTCGAAGCATCGTTAAAAACCTGGTTACGGCGGCGGTCTAACTCCGGGTTATTACTATTAGCCGGTAAAGTTGGTCGCGGCGAGGTCTGACGAGAGGCGGCCATCCTATCCTGGCCGCCCGTCTCGCCTTCTTCGGAACCAGGCCGCACAAACCGCCAGAGGCGGGTCAGGCCGCCCCGAACCGCTTGCCAGCCTCGGTTGGCATAATCTTCCATGCTGTAGGCAATCTCGCGGCCTCGCTCGCCGCCGACCGGGGTAAAGCGCAACAGCACGTACAGCACACCTGCTGCCAGCAGTAAGATCAAGATCAGGCCGAAGAGATTAAACCCGCCTTCTTTCTTGCTGCCGCTATCGCCGCCCGACCCGGCAGAGTTACCTCCGCTATCGGTTGGGGTAGTCTGGCCGGGAGTAGTCTGGCTGATCTGAGCGTCAATCACGCCGTTAGAGCCGGGCAAACCGATGATACTGGCTCCGGCCCCACCGGGAATTTCAGGTGCGCCAAACGGCACGAGCTTATTGCCGATCACTCGTCCAAGATAGTCGGCGGCGGTTGCTTCCGTCGCGCCTTGTTGAACGGTTTTTTGGAAATCGGGTTGGGCAATCTGGCTGAAAGAGTAGTCCAGCAGGGCCGGTGGGTCGGCGTAATAGCCGCTATTTGCCTCGCCCAGCACGACACCCAGGGCCGTCTGGCCGTTACGGGTTGCGCTAAAGACCAGGCATAGCCCCGCGTCGTCGGTATAGCCCGGCTTGACCCCGTTTGCTCCGGCATATTTGCCCAGCATCCAGTTCAGCGAGTTGAGCCGTTTGCCCGCGACGGTCGTGCTGGCGGTAGCTACAATTTTACTCAAAAGAGGCTGGCGTAAGGCGTACCAGCCGGTAATCGCCAGATCAAAGGCACTGGAATAATGTTCAGCCTGATCGAGGCCGTGCGGGTTAGCGTAGTGGCTGTTGCGCAAGCCCATTTCCAGGGCGTAGGTATTCATGCGGGCCACGAACCGAGTTACCGGGTCGGCAGGGCCAGGTAGTTTATTTCCGGCGTAGCGGGCAATAGCGGTAGCCGCGTCGTTGCCGCTATTGAGCAACATTCCGTAAAGTAAATCCTGGAATGTAACCGTTTCTCCCAGTCGTAACCCCATCGAAGCTTCGCCTACGAGGTCTTCGCGCACCACCTGATAGGTTTCTGCCGGGTTAGTACCCTCGACCGAAAGGGCAGTCAGAGCGGTCATAATTTTGGTGGTGCTTGCCATAGCCTGACGGCGGTGCGGGTTTTTGCTGTAGATGATGCGGCCACTGGCGGTATCAATCGCAATCGCGGAAGGAGCGGCCAGATTAGGCGGGGTGGCCTGTTCGAGCGGGGCAGCCAGAGCCAGGGTAGGCCCTTCGGTAGCCACGGCCAGGGCCAGACCGCCGACCAATTGCCAGACGATTAAAAGCAGAGCCAGACGGCTCCACCGGCGCAGAGGATGCCCAAAGAATGGCGCAATCCGGGACAGCCGGGTGGCCCGGCGGGTGTACTTTTCCAAGCGCGTAATACTTTCCTTGCAAGCCCTTCCAGGCAACGAAAACGCCCTTTATAGCTCTAATCAACTAGCCGGAAATAAGCCTTCTTATAGACTCATAATAGCATATTTTTGTTCTTATGTATAGTAGCTTTCAGGTTCAGTCCTGGCTAGAACCAGCTTAAAGGGATTGTAGATTTGCTTGCTTGAGTAGCCTGACAGCATGTGCTAAGCTTAGTCTCTAACTACTAATTTCCTTACAAAAGCTTTCTCTACCTGGGCAGAGAGCAGAGAGCAGAGAATGGAACACTAATATGAGTGAGCAACCATTTGAAGTTTTTGAAGTTGTAGTCGTGGGTAGCCTGAATATGGACGTGGTAGTTCGCACCCCGCGCTATCCGCAAGCGGGCGAAACGCTGACCGGCCTGAGTTGGGCTACCTTCCGAGGCGGCAAAGGTTATAATCAGGCTCTGGCGGCGGCGCGGGCCGGAGGCCGGGTGGCTCTGGTCGGGCGAGTCGGGGCGGATAGCTTCGGGACGGAATTTGTGGATAGTTTTGGCCCCGACGGGCTGGATGGGCGATACATCGAGCGGGCCAGCGATACCCCTACCGGGCTGGCAAATATCCTGGTCGAGCCGGACGGTACTAACCGCATTGTGATTGTGCCGGGAGCGAACGCCACGCTGTTAACCGCGCCGGTGGAAGCGGCCCGGCAGGTTTTCCAGGGAGTTAAAGTTTTGCTCTTGCAACTGGAAACACCGCTCGAAAGCGGGTTGGCGGCGGCGCGATTGGCGAAAGAGGCCGGTGCGCTGGTTTTGCTCACCCCGGCCCCGGTTCCCGCCGAACCACTCCCGCCTGAATTTCTAAAACTGGTAGATTTGCTCTTACCCAACGAAATTGAAGTTTTTGACCTGGCGGGCCTGACCCCTGGTAAAACTTCTTATAACGAAGCCGCCAGCCAGTTGCTACGCCTGGGCGTGGGCGCGGTGGCCGTAACGCTGGGTGCGCAAGGAGCTTTGTACCTGAGCGGAGCCGAGGAGATCCACTCACCCGCTTTCCCGGTCGAGGTGGTTGATACCACCGCCGCCGGAGACGCTTTTACCGGGGCTTTAGCGGTCGCTCTGGCGCAGGGTCTGCCCCTACCGCAGGCTTTACGCCGGGCAAATGCCGCCGGGGCCATCGCTTGTACCCGACCCGGTAGCGGGGCCTCGTTGCCAACGGCTCACGAGATCGAGGCTCTGCTGAACTCGGAAGGAAAAGGAAAGATTTAATCGCAAGGTTTGGCGGTTGCCTCAACCCTGGTCTGCGGCGGCTGGCCCTGAAAGTTCGGGAGTTTTCTTCACTCAACCGGGCTAGAAGAAGCCAACCTCAGATAAGGGTTGGCTAAAAAAGCCGCCCTTGCCTGAGCTTACCCACTGCCAGTGGCTCCAATCGTTTGGTGCTATCCTTATGTTATGTTATAATCGGATTTACTAAACCAAGTAATGGCTATAATCTGGCCTTAAATCGTTTGTACTATGTTTGCTGTAATCTATCTGAGTGAAATAGAAGGATTTTCCTAATTACAATGGCTAACCAAAACAAGTCTGGGTCGGCTTCTTCTTCCGGCTTGAAGACGCCCCAGGTTCCGCCCCTTCCGCCGACTGGCCCGGCCAATACCGGGCGCAAGTTGACCCCCAAGCAGGAAGCCGCCCGCCGTCGCGCCCAGAAACGTCGCCGCGTGCAAATCCTGGTGACAACGATTCTGGTGCTGGTGGTGGCAACGGCTCTGATCGCTATCGGCATCGCCGTTTCGCAACCAACCAACTTCGTGAATATTCCGGCCCAGGTCTCTACCGACGAGCGGCCTTCGGAACTCGGCCCTGCCGATGCAAAGGTGACTGTCGAAGAGTTTACCGACTATCAATGCCCCTTCTGCAAATCCTGGCACGAAGGCGGCGAGCAAAACCTGATTAACGATTACGTCAAAGCCGGTAAGAGTGTCAAACTGGTAGTCCGCCAGAAAGCTTTCCTGGATCGAGACGCCGCCCAGAAAGAATCGCACCTGACCGCCGAAGCCGCCGTTTGTGCGGGCGACCAGAAACGCTTCTGGGACTTCCACGGCGCACTCTACGCCAACCAGCCCAAAGGCGAAAATACGGGCTACTGGACGACAAACCGCTTGAAGGAACTGGCAAAATCGCTCAAGTTGAACGAAGGCACTTTTAATAGTTGCCTGGACTCGAACAAGTACCGCACGAAGGTCAATAACGACGCCAGCGATGCGGTCAACCGGGGCATTACCGGCACGCCTACCTTTGTGGTCAACGGAAATGCGCCCATTACGTCGGGTAGCTATGCCGATGTCCAGAAAGCTACAGACGAAGCTCTCAATACGCCTGCCAAGTAGCATTACATTCTGAAGTGGAGGGGTAGGTAAGGTAAATGTCGCAACGCGCAAATTCAAACATCGGGGCTGGGTCGGTTCGTGGAGCAAGCGTCCTGAATCGCTCCGGCATCAGGAGTCGGCTTGACCTGCTTTTCCTGGGCCTGTGTCTGGTTGGTATCGGCATTTCGAGCTATCTAACCTGGACGCACCTGACCGCCACGCCGATCATTTGCACCGGCAACCGCAGTTGCGATACAGTTAACCAGAGTGCTTATGCTTATTTTCCGCCGAATTGGGGTATCCCGGTGGCAATGCTGGGCCTGGTGGCCTATCTGGTGCTGACCGGATTGGCTTTCGTGCGCTGGCAAACAGCCCGCCGGGTGAATCAGCCAACTGGGTTTGCGGCTTCCCGGCTGAACAGACTCGATTGGGTGCTTTTTATTGCGACGCTGGGCGGGCTGATTTTTTCGGCCTACCTGACTGCGATGGAAATCTGGGTGATCAAAGCGATTTGCTGGTGGTGCGTCGGCTCGGCTCTGACTCTGACGGCTCTGTTTATCATTGCTGCCACGCGCATCTGGACAATGGAGTAAGCAATTTACAACTAATTATCAAAGGTTTACGGTTTATTATAAATGAGTGACAAACTTCCTAAGGATAACCAAATATTGATGGTGGTGAACTGTACCCGCACCCGCCAGGACGTAGACCGCACCGGGGTTTACATCAGCCCGGCGACCGGGGCCAGTAACACTTACCGGCCTTCCCGCTATTTTGGCGTTTATTACAGCCAGAACGTCCACGAAGTTGCTAATATCGAGGCCGTGGTGGAGGTCAATTTTGACAAGACGACCAACATTCGCTGGTTGGGCGGGGGTGGCAAGGAAAGCGATTACCGCCAGAAAGCAGTCGAGCAAGCTCATCTCCAGCGTACCGAAGTCGATTTCCCGGTACAGGTATTCATCCTGGGTACGCTCCAGGCGACCGACTTCAAGAAAGACGGACGGGCCGGGACGCTGAGCGGGACGAAATATTTCGATATGAGTAGCCTGGGTGTGGATACCGCCGGTTTCCTGGCGATGAAGCTGCGCGGCAAGAAATGGTCGGATTTTAGCCCGGTGGAGCAAAAAGCCTGACCAAAGGAAACCCTGGGCAAAACGAGACGCTTCACAGCGTCTTTTTGTTTGCCTGAGACAAAGCAACATTTCAGGCGGTTCTTGGCTTATGTTCTACACAGGGGTAATCTCGCAAGGGTCAAGAGTGTGGTAAAATAACCCCTAGATCGAAACAAGGGGTACCTGAAAAGCTCTCAAAACGGATTGCACAGGAGAAAACTAATTTATGACGCGGATGCGGGAGGAGATTTT
Source organism: Chloroflexia bacterium (assembly GCA_038206175.1). Taxonomy (GTDB): domain Bacteria; phylum Chloroflexota; class Chloroflexia; order Chloroheliales; family Chloroheliaceae; genus 54-19. The sequence continues at coordinate 45,931 of JBBRBE010000019.1, read as the reverse complement.
AGAGCAGCCCACCGCTCTTGAAAAAGCTTTGAAAGAAGGTCGAGCGTTGGCCCGTAACCTGGCCCGCCGGGTTAATTCGTTCAAGCCGGATTTTGTGCTGATCGCGGCGCGGGGTAGCTCTGATAACGCTGCAACTTACGCTCGCTACATTCTGGAAGCCTATACCAGCCTGCCTGTTTCGCTGGCCGCGCCTTCGCTTTTCACGCTCTATCATCGCCAGCCCAATCTTAAAAAAGCCTGGGTGATCGGTATCTCGCAGTCGGGCCGCTCCGAAGATATTGTCGAGGTAGTGCGGCAAGGTCGGCAGCAGGGAGCGTTAACGCTGGCCCTGACCAACGATCCTAATTCGCTGCTGGCCCAGACTGCTGCTGAAGTGATGCCTTTTAATGTCGGGCCAGAGCTATCGGTCGCAGCGACCAAGACTTACACGGCAGAACTGGCCCTGATTGCGCTTCTGGCGGCGGAAATTGGCGACGACAACGGTTTGCGCCTGGGCCTCGACCGCCTGCCCGCTTCGGTAGCGAAAGCTTTGACCCTGGAAGACCGTCTGGCGGCCCTGGCGAACCAGGAATCGTACAAGAACGCCCGGCACTGCCTGACCCTGGGCCGGGGCTACAACTTTGCAACCGCCCTTGAACTCGCTCTCAAGCTGAAAGAAACTAGCTATTTCTTTGCCGCTCCCTACTCGACGGCAGACTTTTTGCACGGCCCGTTTGCCCTGGCCGAACAAAGCCTTCCGGCTATCCTGGTAGGTGCAAACGGCCCGGCTATCCCCGGTCTGCTAGAGTTAGGGCATAAGCTTAACCAGCTGGGCGTCGAAATCGTGGCGATTGGCGATGATCAAGGTCTTTTAAAGCTACCGACCTCGCCTGACCGGGTTTTTCCGCTCGATTTGCAGGGTATCCCCGAAGCTCTTAGCCCGGCAGTTGGAATTGTGCCAGGGCAATTATTTGCTTTGCATCTGGCTCTGGCCCGTAACTACAACCCGGACGAGCCGCGTGGTTTGCAAAAAATAACCAACACCTATTAGAAAGGACGATGGAAAAAGGAAAGATTGAAGGGTGAAAGGAGCGTCTTTGTGGCTCCTGGCTCTTGCTTCCGGCTTCCTGAAAAATGCTGATAGATAAAATTAAGTCGAAGCACGCCAAGATCGGTGTAGTGGGGATGGGTTACGTCGGGTTGCCAGTCGGGTTAGCTTTTGCGGAACGCGGGTTTCGTGTCACCGGCTTTGATATTGCGCGGTCGCGGGTGAAAGAGTTGAACCGGGGCGCGAGCTATATTGGAGACGTGCCTTCGGAGCGGTTGATGCCGCTTCTGGCCTCCGGCAATTTCCGGGCCACCTACGAATACAGCGCGTTGGCGGCTCAAGACGCCATTATTATCGCCGTGCCAACCCCGCTCAGCCAGACCCGCGACCCCGACCTGAGCGCGATCCGCTCTGTCACCCGCGAAATCAAAAACTATTTGCAGCCCGGCCAACTGATTGTCCTCGAAAGCACCACTTACCCCGGCACCACCGAGGAAGTGCTAAAGCCCATTCTGGAGGAGAGCGGTCTGCGGGTCGGGCAGGATTTCTACCTGGCCTTTTCGCCCGAAAGAATCGAGCCGGGCAGCAACAGTAGCCAGGGTTGGAACTTCCAAAATACCCCTAAAGTGGTTGGTGGCGTCACTCCGGCCTGCCTGGAAGCCTGCCTTAGCCTGTACGAAGGAGTGGTCGAAAAGGTCGTGCCGGTCACGTCGGCCCGCGTCGCCGAGATGTGCAAGCTGGTCGAGAACATCTTTCGGGTGGTGAACGTGGCCCTGGTGAACGAGATGGCCCTCTTGTGCGACCGAATGGGTTTGAACGTGTGGGAAGTGCTGGAAGCCGCCGCCACCAAACCTTACGGCTTCATGCGCTTTACTCCCGGCCCAGGTGTCGGCGGACATTGTATCCCGGTTGACCCTTTCTATCTGACCTGGAAGGCCCGTGAGTACGGTTTTAATACCCGCTTTATCGAACTGGCCGGCGAGATTAACTTGCAGATGCCGCGCTACGTGCGCGAACTGGCGATCCGCGCCCTGAACGAGCAGTGCAAAAGCTTGAAAGGGTCGCGGGTGCTGCTGCTGGGCGTCAGTTACAAGCGCGATGTAGCCGATTTACGTGAGTCTCCGGCTCTGCAAATTATCGAACTTTTGCATCAGGACGGTGCAACCCTGAGCTATCACGACCCGCACGTACCGAGCCTCGAACACGCCGGATTGCGGCTTGAATCGGTTGAGTTGGATGACGCGACGCTGGCCGGAGCCGATTGCGTCATTATCGTAACCGATCACAGTGCCTTCGATTACGCCCAGATCGTGCGGCAGTCGCTCAGTGTCGTAGATACCCGCAACGCCACTGCCGGTGTGCGCGAAGGCCGCGAGAAGATTACCGTACTGTAAGACCGTAAGATTGTAAGACCGTAAGATGCGAGGAGGAGTGCTGACTTTTTGAGTTTGAAAGAAAGTGGCTCAGACCTTCCGGCGACCTCGATTTCGACCGGTGCGGCCCGCCCGGTGCAAAAGGGCGGGCGGGTGGACTGGCTTCTCCTCGGTGTGCTGAGTCTGGCTCTTTTGGTGCGGTTGTACGCCTGGTGGCAGGCTCCGCGAGTTGGTTTTGTCGCAGACGAGGCTGAATATTACAGCATCGGCAGTATGCTGGCCGATGGGCGCGGCTGGGCTTTCTACGACGAAGCGGTCTGGGTGCGCCCACCGCTTTATCCTTTGCTGCTGGGAGCCGTTTTCCGGCTCTTCGGCCCCAACCTGATCGTCGTCCGACTGATCCAGCTTACCCTGAGCGTGGCCTCGGTTTACCTGCTCTACCGGCTAGGACGGCGCGTTTTCGGGCGACCGACCGGCCTGGTGGCGGGTCTGCTGGCAGCCCTGGCCTGGCCTTTTGCCCTCTTTTCCTATCTCCTTCTTTCGGAAACACTTTTTTTCTTCCTTTTCCTCACTGCCGTCAATTTTTTGGTCGCGGCCACCGCTAAAGAGGTCGAAACCAGGAGTAAGGAGTCGCAAGCTTCCGGCATGGCCTCACCCCTGCTAGCGGTGGGTAGCCCTCCACCCTTAAAGTTGGCGGCCTTTCGTGGTTCAGCTTTGCGGTTTTCAGCTTTGCGGCTTTTCGGTGGTGGATTTCGTTCGTTTCTATTTTATGCTTTAGCCGGTCTTTTCCTGGGTCTGGCCGCGCTCACCAGAGGGCAGGTGCTAAGTTTTGTCCCGTTCGTGGGCCTGTGGTTATGGTTTGGCCTGGGCTGGCGCAACTGGCGACGAGCCTTGTTGATTTTTGGGTTAGTGGCGGTAGTCTTCGGCATCACGGTTGGGCCGTGGGCCTGGCGTAATTTTGCGGCTTACGGTCGTCCCCTCATTGATACAACGGGCGGTTACAATTTTTACCTGGGAGCTTTGCACGGGCGAAACGAAGTTCAAGTCGCCCAGACCTTACAGGAAGTCCAGAACCAGGCCGACCGCGAAGGGCTGGGCTACCGCAAGGGGCTGGAAATTCTGGCCCGCGACCCGCTCGATTTTGGGGCCAAAGGCTTGAAAGAGTCGCTTGACTTCTGGAACCTCAACTTCGGGGCCGACGAGCGATTGATTAAAGGCTACACCAAAGGAGCGGTCTCTCCGGCCTGGCTCCTGCCCGATTTCTTGCTGGGCGATACGCTCTACTTGCTGGTAGTACCACTGGCCGGGTTAGGTTTACTGGCGGTTCCGCGCAAACCGGGTGGTTTAGGCGGTTTTGTGGTGGCCTGGCTGGGCTATAATATGGTTCTAGCTTTTGCTTTTTTTGCGGTCAGTCGCTTCCGAGCCTCGGTTTACTTCTTTCTGTTGCTGTTTGCCGCTTATGTGCTGGCAAATCCGCGTGAGGTAAGGCGGTGGTTGGGTCAGCCTCTGTTGTGGTCTGGACGCAAACTCTGGCCGGGACGCTGGCTGGCTTTAGCCGTTCCACTGCTGTTAGGGCTGGTCTGTTTGTTGAGTTACGACGAGCGGAGCGGCGAGATCAGTCTGACTTACCGGCCCGATGCAACCACCTTTTTGGGGGTGGACGAATGGGGCAAAGCCCAGAGAGCCAGGCAAGGCGACGAATTGCGACTGGCCGGACGCTACGCCGAGAGTTTGGCGGCTTATGTTACCGCTTCGCCCTCGAACCCGGCGACGCAGATCGGGATCGGTCTGGCCGAAGCCGCCCTGGGTCGTTATGACGCGGCGATCAGCCGGATCGAACGCCTAAACCCTGAAATTGCTCAGGCTCACCTCGCTCTCGGCTGGATACACCGGCTACGGGGTAACGACGAATACGCCAGTGCTGAATTTCGCACCCGCTCGGTCGCACTCGACCCGACCGCCGACCACTGGGCCTGGGATAATCTCGCGATCAAACCTCTGCCGGATAATCGCCTGACGCTGGGAGTGTTCGATTGGGGCTACGTCGAGGGCTTCCACAGCTACGAGAAAGAAGACGACAAGCGCACTACGCCTTATTTTCGCTGGACTGCCGACCGAGGCGAAAGCGGTCAGGAACCCGCCCGCCTGCGCTTCCTGCTCGAACCCGCTAGCCGTCCGCGTAGTCTGTCGCTTTATCTTAACGGTTATCGGCCTGCTGGACTGACCCCGCCCGCCGTAGAAGTGCGGGCGGGCGGGCGGGTGCTGGGCCATCTGCAAACTGTGCGCGGTTGGCAAACCTATACGCTACCCCTTCCTGCCGACCTGAACTTTGCCTCGCCCCTGGTGATCGAGCTATTACCTTCCAGCACGTTTGTACCGGGGGCCGCTTCGCGCCGTGAACTGGGCGTGATGGTGCAGTGGGCCAGCTTGAACCCCTGATTTCAAGTTTAATTTACCCCGGCAAAATGAGGCTGGCCCAGAAGTTATAATTTGACAGCCCTGCCAGGGGTTGGTATCCTCAATCCCGCCGGACGAAAAGAACCAGAGCAGCCTGGAAAGAACAAAACATGAGTGTATCGGTGTGGCAAGGCCGTGCGGGTGCTGGCCCCTTGCATGAGTGCGATGTAGCCGTGATCGGGGCGGGCATAATCGGAGCTTACACGGCCCATACTCTGGCCCAGGCAGGCCGAAAGGTAGCCGTGCTTGAAACGCGCTTTCCGGCTGCCGGGGCGACGGGCCGTAACGCTGGAATGTGCCTGATGGGAGCCGCCGATAATTATGCGACGGGGGTTGATCGCTATGGCCGGGCCAATGCCGCCCACTTGTGGCAACTAACCCAGGAAAACGGGCGTAAAACCAGAGACTTCGTTACTCGTTTTGGCACTCGCTACGAGCCGTGCGGCAGCGTGATCCTGGCGATTGACGCTCAGGAGAGCCTCTTGCTGGCCCGCGCTTACGAATTGATGCGCGAGGATGGTTTTGAGGTTGGTTACAGCCCGACCGACCCGTTCGAGCGCGGTTTTGGCGCGGCGATCTCTCAGTCTGCCGATTTTGGAATTGACCCGCTGGCCCTTGTCAATGCCCTGCTCCAAAATGCCCCCGCCGACCACTTGCGCCTGTTTGCCCCGGCGGAAGTTTTTGCTATCGAGGCGGTCAACGGTAAGCTGCTGGTCGAGGGCGGGGGCGTGCGAGTAGCCTGCGAACAGGTAGCCCTGTGTACCAATGCTTACTCGCCGCTAATCGCCCCTTATTTCAGGGATAAAGTCGCCCCGGTACGCGCTCAGATGCTTCTGACCGCTCCGCTTGGGCGGCGGATCATGGATCGGTTGGCCTATGCTAACTACGGTTATGAATATTTTCGGCAGCTTGAGGACGGCTCGTTTCTGCTGGGCGGCGGTCGCAGCCGCCACAAAGACCTGGAAGTAGGCTATGACGAGGTAGCGACGACCTGGCTCCAGGCTACGCTGGAAGAATTTTTGCACAAATATTTCCCGGATGTAGCCCGTGAAGTGCCTGTTGTACGTCGCTGGGGCGGTACGATGGGTTTCTCGGTGGATGGTTTGCCACTGGTTGGACAGCTACCGTATGTACCGGGTGCGTTCGGGCCTATAACGCAGCCTTTTGTCCCCGTCTCGGCGGCTCCACCGCCCGACCTAACACCAGCCAGCCCGAACCCGACCGGCATTTACTTTGCGGTTGGTTTTACCGGGCATGGCTTGGGCTGGGGCATTGTGACGGCAGATGCGATGATCGGTCAGATGTTAGGGCAGCGCACAGGTGGCGGCCTGTTCGATGTGGCGAGATTGGGCCAACCTGATTTAATCGCCTGATTCTTCAGGGGGGCCTTAATTTTTAGGTTCGGCTTGTTGTTTTGCGATCACTTCGGTCGCCATTCGCACTGTTTCATCGGGGGTAGTGGCGTGGAAGTCTACATTGAGACGTTCGGCCAGTCCGGGCAACTCGCCCACCAACCGCCCGCCAACGCCAATTAAAAGGCTGGGAAAGGCTTCGCGCACGCCCTGGACTACCCGTTTGATTTCGATCAGGCGTTGGCTCATAGCAATGCTCAGCAACAATACGTCCGGTTGTACCTGAGCCAGGGTGGTGATATAAGCATTGAGCGGCACGTTCGCCCCCAGGTTCGTCACGTTCCATCCGGCCCGTCCGAAAGCATTTGCTACCATTGTTATGCCTACGACGTGTTCTTCACCGGCTACGCCGCCAATAACCAGCCGATAACCGTTCGTATTGATTTTGGTCGAACGCATTCGAGAAAGAAAATCACGAATTATGCCGGTGCCAAAGTGTTCGTCGCCCACTCCGATCTCGCCCCGGTGCCAGCGTTCGCCGATTTCATAGAGGCTATCGCGCAGCACTTCGTCGAGCTGAGTGCTGGGCAGGGTGCGTTGCAGGTAATCCAGGTATAGCTCGGCTTCAGTCGAATCTTTGTGCGGATCAAGCAGGGTTTTAAGCAAAATCTCCTTAAAAGCGTACATATCGCGCTGAGGAAAAGTGTGCGTAGGTAGGGTGAAATGAAAAGTGCTACCTTCGTCCGGCTTCGATTCCACCCAGATGCGTCCGCCCATCAAATCTACCAAGCGTCGGGTGATTGCCAGACCCAGGCCAGTACCTTTGATTTCTTTAGATTGCTTGCCGACCCGGTAAAATTTCTCGAAGACTTTGGGTAGTTCGTCAGCAGGAATGCCTACGCCCTGGTCGCTTACGCTTACTTGAAGCTGATCAACATCGTGAGGAGCATAAGCCGCTCGAATAGTGATCTGGCCGCCTTTAGTTGAATATTTGATGGCATTACCCACGATATTATTGAGAACCTGGATCAGCTTGTCGCGGTCGGCCCGGATTGCCGGTAGGTTGTGCTGAATCTCGATTTTGAAGGTATGCTTGCTCGTGCCGACCCGCAAAATTTCGACACATTGAAGAATGACCGGCTCAAGCTCGACGCGCTCGCTCCGTAAATCTACCCGGCCCGACTCGATGTGACTCAGGCTCAGCATATCGTCAATCAGGCTGCTCAGGCGCACACTCTCCCGGTTGATCATCTCCAACCAGAGCCGTCGTCGCTCTGCCGGGGCGTCCTGAGTCAGCAGGAGTTCGCTAAAGCCTTGCATTGCACTCAGAGGCGTGCGTAATTCGTGCGATACAACGGCGACAAACTCGTTTTTAAGTTTATCCGCTGTACGGTCGCCGGTGGCATCGTGGATCAGCAGACCCCAGCGCGGTTGGGAGCCGTTTTCGTTCGGCACGGGGTAGAAAACCAGCCGTAAAAAGCGTTCGTCCGGCACTTCCTGACTCTCGGTCTGGGTCGCCCTGGTTATATTGATCTCCACCTCGACCGGATGCGGCTCGATTAGATTGAGTAAGGAGTCGAGAGCCTGGTGGAGCCGATCAGGTTGATGCGCCCGCAAAAAGAGTTCGGCCAACGCCTCTTCCAGGCTCAACCCCATAATCTGAGCCGGGTCGAGAGCTAACAATTCTCCGGCAGAAGGATTTACATAACAAACCTGAAGAGTTTCGCTGCTCAGCAACAGGCCATCCGGCATTGCTCGCGCCAGCAGCTTTGCCGCTTCTGTTTCGGTGGTAGGTAAACTGACCTGGGTAGAGTTTGTACGCAAATCCATAATAATCGCTTTTAACTCCGAAGGCTTAGAAGGTTGACCAAGAGTTACATTATACTTCCACAATATTTATACAAGCTTAATTATAGCTTGCCGGTCAAGCTTTTACAACCTATAATATAACATCCAAAAGGCACAAAAGGAACGGTCAGGTTAAACCAATGTTAGAAGAAGGCCCGACTAATTTCAAGAAGAGTGGGCCAGGTGGCCCCGAAGTGGTACGGGGAGGTCGGCGGCGGCGGCCCCATTTCGAGCCGATAGACGAACTGGCGATCAGTGGGCCGGAAGCTGAACTGGTAGATGTAGTTGACGGTCGCCGCTTCCTTTATCACTTCGAGCAAGAAGGCCGTCCTCTGGAAGGCATTGTGCAGCAGGGTCAGGCTTTGTTCCAGGCTCGTTACGCTCAGCCTCCGACCGTTATTATTCTTTCGGCCAGTTATGGCCTTGCCAATGGCTATTTATTAGGCGGACTAGAAGTAGTCGTCGTGGAAGATTTGCCGTCTTATCATTTCTGGTTCGGCCCGAAGCCTGAATATCATCAGCTAAGTTTTGATTTCTAAACCATCCCGCCGAGTATGCTATGCTATAATTCCAGGGGCAGAGTTGCTCCGAATGCGCCGATGCGGCTTTTTCCGACTAAAATATACTTAGCGAGAATATATGCTCACGAACAATCGGGCCGAGATACTGCTAACTCTGACCGGCCTGGACCGGCCCGGCCTCTTATCCGAAGTTTGCCGGGTGCTGGGTCAGGCCGAGGCTGATCTGGTGGACATTCAGCAGGTGACAATCGCGCCGCTTCTGGTGATTGCCTTGCAACTGGCCTTGCCGCTTGAACCCGGACTGGAAAAAGCTGAACCGGCGGCCCTGGTTCCGGGCGAACTTTTGCGGCTGGCGTTGCGCTTGGATTTACAGTTGCGGGTGCAACCTTTTGTGCCGCAATCTTCCCAGGCCGCTCCTGAACTGGTCTACGTCGTGACCTGCCTCGCTCCTAATATTCGCCCGGCGGCTTTGGGTGCCATTAGCGGTACGCTGGGTCGCCTGGGAGCCAATATCGAACGGATCACCCGCCTGACCGAAAATAGCCTGAAATGCCTCGAACTGATCGTGCGGGTGCCTGCCGAGTTAGAACATTCCGAACTCAAGCGCACCCTTTTCAAGGTCTCGAACGAAATCGGGGTGGATATTGCCGTTCAGCCAGAAAGCCTCTTTCGCCGCTCCAAACGACTGATCGTAATGGACGTAGATTCGACCCTGATCCGCCACGAGGTTATTGACGAACTGGCCCGGTTGGTGGGTGTGGAGGCTCAGGTAGCCGAGATTACGGCTCAGGCGATGGCCGGAACGCTCGATTTCGAGGCGGCTTTGCGCAAGCGGGTGGGCCTCCTGGCCGGACTGGAAGCGACCCGGTTGGAGGAAGTGGCGGCGCGACTCGAACTGACGCCCGGTGCAACCACGCTACTGAGCGTCCTCAAGAAGCTAGGCTACAAAACTGCCATCGTTAGCGGCGGCTTTACCTTTTTTACCGACCGCTTGCAAGCGCAACTTGGCCTCGACTATGCTCTGGCGAATACCCTCGAAATCGAAGACGGACGGCTGACCGGGCGAATTGTCGGGCCGGTGGTAGATGCCCAGGCTAAGCGGCGTTGCCTGGTGGATATTGCCGAGCGTGAGGGTATCGAACTGGCCCAGACGCTGGCAGTGGGCGACGGCGCAAACGACCTGTTGATGCTGGAAGCCGCCGGGTTAGGCGTAGCCTTTAATGCCAAACCAATTGTGCGCGAAGCCGCCGATTTTTCGGTCAGCCAACCAAACCTGGACGTACTGCTGTATTTGATCGGTATTCGAGAGCGAGAGTTGCAAGGCTTAGGGCTTCGGAGCTAGAGGCGCAGAATCAGAGCTTTTTTTGTAGTCGAAACAACTGGTCTGGCCCTGTCCATGCCTTATGATTGAGTAGCAACATTTTAAGCTCATTCTTGGCGTGACCGCTTTTAGAACAGTAGAATAGAAAAGGAATTTGCCATGACAAGTATAACTTTTAGCCGGGTCAAGCCGGGTTCGACTCTCAAAAAGCTCAGCAATGGCGACAAAGTAGGGGTGAAGCTGATCAAGGAGCGGGTAGTCGTGGCTGCCGAAACGCTTTTTATGACCGAGCTTGGCGACTATAACGGCGTGACTCTACGGATGACCCTGGAAGAAGCCCGCCATTTTCAGAAAGAACTGGCCGAAACGATTGCCGCCCTCGAAGCTCTGCCGACCGAATTGGCTACTGCCAGCGAGAATTAGTGGCCTATGACCCACCCCGAAATAATCTGCTTGGGCGAGGCTTTAATTGATATTACGCCGCCTTCCCGCGGTACCAGTATCATTGCGACCGGTCAGATGGCAATGGCGGCGGGCGGCGCACCCGCGAACGTGGCCGTCGGCCTGTCTCGGCTCGGCACGGCGGTCGGCTTTGTAGGCCGGGTTGGAGCCGATTTCTTCGGGCAACACCTGGCCGACGTGCTGGCTCAGAACGGGGTGGATGTTTCGCATCTGGGCCGGGATAGCGGGGCTAATACCGGGTTGGCCTTTGTCACCTGGGACGAGCATGGCGACGCTACTTACCTTTTCTACCGCAATCCTTCTGCCGATACCCGGCTTGATCCGGCTGACCTCGACCCGGCGTACCTGGCTCAGGCCCAGGTGCTGCAATTTGGTTCGCTCTTGCTGGCAACCGAACCTTCGGCGGCGGCGACTTACCGCGCTCTGGAAATTATGCAAGCGGCGGGAAAACTTCTTTCTTACGATTTGAATTTGCGCCTTTCGGGTTGGTCGGACGAAGCGACCGCACGAGCGGTGGTTGGGCGACCTCTCGACCAGGCTAATATCGTCAAATTGAACCGGCCCGAACTAGCCTTTTTTACCGGCGAAAGCGATCCGGCCCTGGGAACGGCCCGGCTTTGGCGCGACAATTTGCGGTTGGTGGTGGTGACACTCGACCGCGAAGGTTGCTTTTATCGCACTCGCACCGCCAGCGGTTTTGTCGCGGCCTTTATGGTCGAGGCGGTGGATACCGTCGGGGCTGGCGATGGCTTTATGGCCGGACTGTTAGATGGGTTGCGGCGCGGGAAGTTTGATTTTGAGGATGAAGGGCTGGTGCGGCAAGCCTGTCGCCAGGCCGGAGCAGTAGGAGCCTTAAGTGTTACCCGGCCCGGTGCAATTCCGGCTATGCCCAGCCGAAGCGAGGTAGATGATTTCCTCGAAAGGTCTAAATAGGGCCAGGTAAGTTCCCGTTGCGGTCCGGTCTGGTGCTTCTAACCGGCCTCGCTCCGTTTGGGTAAAGAAGCTTAACTCTACGTTCCCCATTTATTTAGTGATTTTGAATAATTCAATTATAACTTTTTAACAATTTATTATTGCCCTGTTAACACGGCTTTGCTATACTGAGATAGCAAAAAGGGTTGCTCTAATAAATTCCTGCAAATAGGTCATAACCCCTCGAAGATGAGTGATTAGCCGACGCATTTCTCGTAAAGAAACGGCTCGGCCAGATTATCCTATTTACAATTAACTGGACAGTTATTCTTAGTTGATCTAAATAGAAACGGGGTCTTTGTGCAGTTCTCGGCTAACGTAATGCTAGAGTTGCAAGCGGTTAATCCACGCCTGGGAACCGGCGATATGTTCTCGCCTTCTCTGGTAGATTTACGGACAGTATTGCGGAGCGGAAAGCTCGACCAGGTTGACTTTTGTACCACCTGGCGGCTAACTGCTTCTAAAGCCCGCCTGGAAGGTAATCTAACCGCTCTACGCTTACTCCTGGCTCTGCTGGAAAAATCGGCGGCTTTCGATACCAGTTCTGGTCAACTGATTTATCACGAGTATAGCGGTTCCCTCAGCTTGATTGATGGCCTGTTCGACCGCGCCCGCTACCACTTCGAGCGACAGTTGCATCTGGCTCAAATTTCGGCCCGGCCTCAGGAGTTGGCTCTGGCAAACCTGCATCTCGCTCGTATAGCCTTGTACGAGTTCAAGCTGTACGAAGTGGAAGAAGCTCTGCAAGAAGCCGGACGCTGGGCCGGAGCCGTCGGCGACCCGGAACTGGTGGTTAAGGTGCTGAACCGGCAGGCAGAACTGGCTTCGTACTGGCATCGCACGCCCCAAAGCCTGGAAAAAGCCACCAAAGCTTTAGAACTGGCTCGGCGTCACGCATTGCCGCTGGAAGAAGCTTTCGCCCTGAACTGGCTCGGCATTAATTGCATCTACGAGCGAGAGTGGGAGAGAGCCGAAAGTTATTTATCAAAGGCAACCTTTCTCCGGCAAAAACACAGCGATGTACTGGGCCGGGCCGAGACCCTGGCCTACCTGAGCAAGCTTTACGCTAAACGAAGCGAGTTTGGCCTGGCGCGGGGTTGCATGGAAGGGAGCCTGGCAATTGTCCAGCAGCTTAAAGACCGCCCTTCGATGGCCCTGGTTTTTACACTGATGGCGAAGTTGTTAGTGGATGATGGACAACCCCGGCAGGCTCTGGCCTGGGCCAGGCAAAGCCTGGAACTGCGCCTGGAACTGGGCGAATTACACCGCCTGGCCGAAGCTTTCAGAGGGCTAGGTGAAGTTTACGCCGCTTTACAGGAGCAAGAACTGGCTCTGGCCTGCCATCTTAGAGTGCTGGAATTATACGAGCCAGGGAGTGTCACCCCGCTCTGGATTGATCTTCTGGTAGGAACCGGGGATTACTTGCTCGATATGCGGACGGGAGTGCTTACTCAACAGTGGGAGGAAGGTTTAAGGAGTTACCGCCTGGCTCTGATAATCATCGAGAAGAACGCCGAATTGCATTACCTGGCTCCAACTTTAGGTCGGATGGGTCATGCTCTTCAAAAGTTAGGAGGGGTGCAGGGTTTGCACGAAGCGGTTCGCTGTTACCGGCTGCAATTACGCCTCTTAGGAGATATTTCTTCTTCCACTTTTTCTGTGTCGGATGCTATCGAGCAACGCGCTCAGGCTCTAATGGGCCTGCAAATTTGCAACTCGCTCCTGCGGCGGACGGCCTGAATAAGCTAATCCAGTTTGTTAGATTTGTATTAGAGCCAGCTAACAGCCGTAACTAAACGGCTTTCCGTGCGTAATATATGATAGTAAGCGAACGGAAACAAATCAGTACCCGACACTATAGTTTGTGGCATACAAAATGATATATAGAGTGACGAAAGCTAATCTACGCTTTTCCAAATTTACGTCACGCATTTCAGTTCGTAAGTCTGACGCCGATGCAATTTTGTGCTTGTATCGGTTGGATTGTGAAGGAATTACCAAAACTCCTAAAAATTGTGAGTGGAATCACATTTTTTCACAGAGTTTTGGTGATACAATACAAGTAGCACCCGAATGTGACTCAGCTTACCAAAAAGCGGTTTTCACACCATTTTATAAATAATATTAACCATACTCGAAAAGAGGTGATTTTACCATGATCAGGCCGAGAAATTCCGGGCCGCGCTGTGCTAGCTGTGGCCGTCCTTTTGAGCCGCGCCAGATGCGCGATGGCAATTGGTCGCAAACCTGCGGTCAGACCGCTTGCGTAGCCATGTACACTCGCAAGAAGAACAACAACGGCTACAGTTTCGACAATACTAATCGTACCCCTCGCCGTCCTCAGAATGCCTGGTAGTGCGCCAGTGTTTGTGAGAAGCGGCCCTGGTATTGGACACGTGGTTAGGGTGAGCCAGGATACTGCGAAAATGATCTTTTTAATCATGTTCCTTCCAGTCCCAACCCATTCTAAAATTGTCTAGCACAACTTAAACAATTGAATAAGAACTGAAAAGAAAATGCAGACAATCCACCCATACACCCGTTGCGGGTTTCGAGGTAAAGTCTGCATTTTTGATTCTAAGAATAAAATTTAGAGCCAGAACTTAAAGGCTACGACGCGGCGTACTGCACCGCGTTGCGGAAGATTTTAAGGCCATCGCCCTCGCCGGTGGTTTTTGGCAGTCGCGTCCAGTGCGGATGTTGCCAGTTAGAGACGAACCGTTCCGGGTGCGGCATCAACCCTAGCACTGTCCCGCTTTTGTTAGTGACGCCCGCGATATTACCGACCGAGCCGTTAGGGTTCCAGGGATAGCCCTTTTCGGTATCGCCTTCGGGATCAGCATAGCGCAAAGCAATTTGCTCCGGGGGCAACTCGGTTTCGCTGCCAAGTACCACCCGGCCTTCGCCATGGGCGACCGGCAGGTAAAGTTTCTCGATTCCTTGCATAAAAAGCGAGGCGTTGCCGGTATTTTGCAAGCCGACCCAACGACACTCGAAATGACCCGAAGCATTGGGCAGGAGCGTGACTGGCCCGAATAGTCCGGCCTTTGCCAGCACCTGAAAGCCGTTGCAAACCCCCAGCACCGGACGGCCCGACTCGACAAACCGCCCGAAAGACTCTTTAAGCCGGTAAATAAGCTCGTTTGCCAGTAACTTACCCGCCCCTAAATCGTCGCCATAGGCAAAGCCACCCGGTATCGCCAGAATACCGTAGTCGTCCAACCGAATCGTGGCGTCCGGCCCGGTAAGTTCGTTGATATGCCGTAAATCGGTTTCGGCCCCGGCCAACTGCCAGGCCGTAACCATCTCGGCGTCGCAGTTGATCCCGGCAGTCCGCAATATCAGCACACGCACCTTCTTTATCTCCACGTCGCTCCGTTCTTTTTTGCAAGTCTACGCTACTTAGTGGCCAATTTCGCACATCACTCAAAACACTAGAATTCAGAACGCTAAACTCCCCACTAAATCAGTGGGGTTTGCCAGGCTCGTTTTAGCTCCGAAGACCGTACTCGCAGGACTGTAGCGGTAGTAAGGCCGCGCACGGTGTACTCGTCGTCGGCCAGGACGGTGCCGACCAGGGCGACGACGCTGCCTGCCATTGCTGCCTCGAATTCGGCCCGACGCGCCGGTTCCACTTCCAGCAGGAAGCGGGAGGGTGTTTCACTAAATAGCAGGGTTGCATTCGTGCGGTCGGATTTCGGGCCGATATAGGGTACACGGGTCAGGTCGTAACGCAGACCCAGCCCACCAGCGAAAGCCATTTCCGCCGCCGCGACCGCCAGACCGCCTTCGCTGAGGTCGTGGCAACTTCGCACCAGTCCCTGCCGGATCGCCTTCGTGACGGCTCGGAAGGTACGCAGAGCCGAACCCGCCTCTACTTTCGGTACTTCGCCTTCGACCTGGCCGTGATATTTGGCGTAATAGCTGGCTCCAAGTTCGGGCCGAGTGCGCCCGGCAATGTAGAGCAAGTTGCCTTCGGCCTTCAAGTCCATCGTGACGGCCTTCGTAAAATCGTCTATCACGCCGAGCGCGGAGATCAGGAGCGTACCGGGAATAGCCGTTCGTTCGCCCGTCGTCGGGTCACGGAACTCGTTGTTGAGCGAGTCTTTGCCCGAAATGTAAGGCAGACCGAAAGCCAGGGCGAAATCACGACAGGCCAGGGCCGCCCGCACCAGTTCGCCCAGGCGGGCCGGATCGTTCGGGTTGCCCCAGCAAAAATTATCCAGTAGGGCCATTCGGTCGAGGTTCGCGCCGACCGCGATAGCGTTCCGCACCGCCTCGTCAATCGCGCAGGCCGCCATATGATAAGGGTCGAGCAGGCTATAGCGCGGGTTGATGCCGTTCGAGATGACCAGTCCTTTGGTTGAACCGGGTAGAGGCTGGATGATCGCTGCATCGCCCGGCCCATCGTGGCCCGGCCCGACCAGTGGTTTTATGACTGTGCCGCCTTGCACCTCGTGGTCGTAGACCCGGATTACCGCCTCCTTCGAGGCAATATTGGGGTCGGCCAGAATACGTTGCAGGACGACGTTATAGCCCTGATAAGGCCGGTGATGCTCGTAATGAGCGCGACGTTTGATCGGGCGCGGAGCGCGATCCTGCCAGGTGGCGGTCAGGTGGCGGCGCGGTAGACCATTGTGCAAAAATTGCATTTTGAGCTGGCCGACCGGCTGATCGTTGTAAAAAAGTGAAAGCAACCCGTCGCCGGTAAATTCGCCCAGGTCGGTGGCTTCGACGCCTTCGACCTGGCACAACTCCATAAACTCCGGCAGTTTGTCTGGCGAAATCGCCAGCACCATTCGCTCTTGCGCCTCGCTGACCCAGATTTCCCAGGGGTCTAACCCGGCGTACTTGAGCGGAACCCGGCTTAGCTCCATCCGCACCCCCAGGTCTGCCCCCATTTCGCCTACGGCTGACGATAAACCGCCCGCGCCGCAATCGGTGATGGCGTTGTAAAGCCGCCGGTCACGAGCTTTGAGCAACAGGTCGAGGGTCTTTTTTTCCTCGATAGGGTTGCCGATTTGCACGACGCTGGCGGCTTTTCCGCCGGTAGCCTCGGCTGTTTCGGTCTCCAGGGCGTCGCCGCCAAGTTCAATCGAGCTAAAGGTGGCTCCGTGGATGCCATCTCGTCCGGTGCGCCCGCCGATGACCACAATGCGGTCGCCCACCGCCTGATTGCGGGGATGGCTGCCGTGCGGGGCCAGGCCCACCGTGCCGCAAAAGACCAGAGGGTTCGCCAGAAAGCCCCGGTCGAACAGGATCGCCCCGTTGACGGTCGGGAGGCCCATTTTGTTACCGTAATCGCGCACCCCATCCACCACGCCCTGAAAGACGCGGGCGGGCGGCAAAACGTCGGCAGGGATAGATTCAGGGAGGGTAGCTGGATCGCCAAAGCAAAAAACATCGGTGGCTGCAATCGGTTTGGCCGAAACCGCCATCACATCGCGGATAACTCCGCCCAGGCCGGTGTTGGCTCCGCCAAAGGGTTCTAGCGCACTGGGGTGATTGTGAGTTTCGACCTTAAAGGAGACATCCCAGGCCGGATCGAGTCTGATCACCCCGGCGTTATCCACGAAAGCCGAAACGATCCAGGGTTTGTTGAGTTTGTAGGTAGGGTCGGCGATGTAGGTTTTGAACAGGCCATCAATTTCGAGCCGGGTGGTGGTTTCACCCTCGGCGTTTTGCTCGGAATAGTCAATCAAGGCTTTGAAAGTCTTGTGGACGCAGTGTTCGCTCCAGGTTTGGGCCAGGGTTTCCAACTCGATGTCGGTTGGGTCGCGGTCTTCGTTCTGGTAGTAGGTCTGGATGGCCGCCATTTCTTCCGGGTTGAGGGCCAGCAAGCCTTCTTTGGAAATTTGGGCTAATTCTTCGTTCCCGGCCTCGCGCAACGCCACGGTGCGGACGGTGCCGGTAGCCTTGCTGCCAAAATTAAACTGAGCCTGGGCGAAGGCGGCTAACCGCTCATCTCCTTCTTTCGGCAAGAGTGTAATGCAGTCTTGCACCAGTTCGTTGACCAGGAAACGCCGGGCAAATCTATTGAGGGTCGGGGCTGGCGGTAGGATCTCGAAATCAAGCCGGTAGAGCGTAGCCGTCCGCACCCGCACCAGGGCAGGCAGATTTTGCTCGTCGCCCGCTTCGGATAGCACAGCGTAACCCTGGCGGGTACTTTCGCCTTCGGCATCGGTGACGCCGGGCCGATAAGCCGCTACAATCAAAGCTGCGGCATTTTCCCGGCCCAGTTCGCTGAAATATTCCTCGACCGGCCCGCCCCGGTAAGTCTGGGTCACGCTATCGCTAAGCAAGCTCTCGGCGGCACGCTGGGCGGCCTGACGCACCTTCTCCGGCTCGGCTGACTCTTCAAATTCTAGCAAATAGAGCGCGTGGCGTTCAAAATTCCTGGGAGCCGTATCAAAAAAGGCGGCGGCATCGGCCCACAAACGCTCGGAGACTACCGGCGGAAGATCGGCAACACGCGGTAAAAGCTCCACGCAGTAGAGCATATTCATGACCCTTTCCCTGGAAACTAGCAACTATAAAATAACTCTAAGATCGGTAAAATAAAAGTAAGCAACTTACTCTAGCAAGGCTTATCTGGTCATACTAGGCGGAATTGTATTACATTTTAAGGCCGAGGGCGAATCGGGTGCAATCTTTCGTGCCGTCGCAAGTTTTGAAAGAAAGGTCAGGCAGAAGTTATTCTTCTGCCCGCATCTTGGCCGGTTCTGGATGGTAAAAAGTGGTCAGGCCACAGCCGGTACAAACTAGAGGCAACAAGGCTGTTCCGCCTAACCAGGCATCGTCCCGCTTCACAAAGATATGGCCGTACCCGGAAAAACTCCCCCAGACTCTCTGCTGCCCACATTCAGGACAGGGCCTTCTTTCAGGCGAAATATATTCGTTCATAGCGGTAAATTATCACTTTCCGGCCCTTCCGGGCTTGACTAAAAGCTAAAGATTCTTCGCTGCAAAGATTGTAACACAGTCATGTTTTGACATGTAGCAGTAATTATTGGCTTAGCTCAAACAATAGAATAAACAAAGGCTGCCTTGAAGTTGTCGTTAAAGCTAAATTTGTGCTACATTCTTCTGGTCAGATTTGTTCGTGCAAGCTTGCAAATAGTCTATCCCAACCCTCCGGCCCGATACTTTTTGAGGCGGTAAAATATCTCTTTATCCAAATGTCTCATTTTACTGGCATAGCAAAAGATTTAGAGGAGAAGGCGTAATGCTTACCCGGCCCGTACCCACTGTCAGCACTACTTTTACCCCTAAAGAACAGGCTACTTTGACCCGGTTGGCGAATACCCTTCTGCCGCGCCTGGAAGAAGCAAGCGAAGGGGAAGCGGACGAGAATACCGGCCAGGAAGCCAATCCGCTCTATCCTCTTTCAGCCAGCGACCTGGATGTGCCGCGCCAGATGCTCGAAACCCTGGCCGAGCTACCCAATACGGACGACCTCGCCCAGCTAAAGCTTTTCTTGCGGTTGGTCGAATCGAGCACAGCAAACCTGGCTCTGGCCGGGATCGCTAAACCTTTTTCGCGAATGAATGGGCCGGAAGCCGAGCGTTATCTTTTGCGCCTGGCAAATAGTCGGCTTAATTCGTTGCGGGGAGCCTTTCGCTCGCTTAAAGCTTTGAGCGGGGCTTTTTTCTTCGCCGGTCTGGATGCACAGAACACCAACCCGACCTGGCCGATCCTGGGCTACGACGGCCCGACGGCCCGCCCTCCGGCCCCGCCCCGGCCCAAGCCGATCAAACCGCTTGAAATAAACCGCAACCAGACCCTTGAATGTGACGTCGTGATTGTGGGCAGTGGCGCGGGAGGTGGCGCGGCGGCGGGAGTGCTGGCGGCGGCGGGCAAAAACGTGATTGTGGTCGAGCGCGGCGGCTACTGGGCCGAGGAGGATTATGACGGCTACGAGCTAGAAGCCTACCGCCGCATGTACCTCGACCGAGGGTTGACCACGACCGCCGACAAGGGTCTTTCGATCCAGGCCGGGAGTTGCCTGGGTGGAGGCACGGTCGTCAACTGGACGACCAGTTTTGCCACGCCCGAAGAAGTGCGCCAGGAATGGGACGACGAGGCCGGTTGGGAAGTTTTTTACACAGCTCAGTACGAACGAAGTAGCCGGGCCGTCGCCGACCGCCTGGGAGTTTCGACCGATTACAATCGGCTGGCCCGGCGCGATCAGATTATGTGGCGCGGCCTGGAATCGCTTGGCTGGCACCGGGATACGATGCCCCGTAACGTGCGGGGCTGTACTCAGGGAGACGAGTGCGGCTTTTGTACCTTTGGTTGCCCCTATGGAGCCAAGCAATCTACCCTGATCACTTACCTTCAGGATGCCTACGAAAACGGAGCGCAGATCATCGTTAATTGCCGGGCCGACCGGGTGCTGACCACGAACGGGCGGGCCAGCGGCCTTTCCGCTACCGTTCAAGACCCCGCTACCGGCCAGTTCCACGAAGTGACAATCCGGGCGAAAGCCGTCATTGCGGCGGCGGGAGCGATCAACACGCCCGCTTTGCTTTTGCGGTCGAGCCTGGGCGGGCCTGCCGTTGGGAAATATTTGCGGTTGCATCCGGCGACGGGTCTGGTTGGTTTTATGGACGAACCGCCCCAGGCATGGAAGGGCGTGATGCAGGGAGCTTACAGCCGCCAGTTTGCCGATCTGGACGGGCGCGGCTATGGCGCGATCCTCGAAACGGGGCCGTTTCACCTGAGTTTGTCGGCAGGGGCCATCGGTTGGGAAGGAGGCCGGGCTTTCAAAGACGCTATGCTCAAGCTCGGTCACGGCGCGTCAATTGCCGTGATTACTCGTGACCGAGATTGGGGGACAGTTGGGATTAACCGGCAAGGGCTGCCGGTCGCCCGCTACAATCTTTCGCGCTACGACCTGAGCCATCTGCGGACGGCCCTGGCGGGCGCGACGCGGGTGCTGGAAGCGGCGGGCGCACGCGAAATCAGCACCCTTAACACTTTACCGCAGACCTACCGGCCCGGCGACCCTGAAACGGTCGAGGATTACCTGGGTCGAGTTGACCGGGCCGGATGGGAATCCAACCGTATGGCTTTCTTCAGCTATCACCAGATGGGCAGTGCCAGGATGGGTTCCGACCCGCAAACGAGCGTGGTAGACGATACCAACGAGTGTCACACCACGCCGGGCCTTTTCGTGATGGACGGCAGTGCTTTTCCCGGTGCCTCCGGCGTCAACCCCATGCTGACCATCGAGACTATCGCGCACCGGGCCGCCACCCTGCTGGCAAAGCGGCTCTAACCACTCTTATAAATAATAAAAACAGGGCGATTTATTTCGCCCTGTTTTTATTATTAAGACTTTCGCTCCGGGTGAAAAGCTTGCTTGTGCTGCTAACTTAACTTGAAAGACTTGGCCGCTTCGCTACTGAAAGATTTTGTGATCGGCAGCGTACCGTCCGGCCCGGCTGGATCGATCTTGAAGATCACGCTCTCTCGGCTAGGAATACGCAGATCGGGTGTCGAGCCGTAAGTGACGGGAGGTAGAGTGCCGCCCAGATCGAAATCTTTGATGCTCTCGAAGGCTTTGAGCATTCCGTCACGCGTAATGTCGCCGCTTTCAAGGGCTTTGCCAATGGTTTCCGCCGTGATCTGCGCCTGCACCCAGCCCAACGAGAAAGCTCCGTCCGGCTTCTGGTCGGCGGCATATTTGGCGACTGCCGCCAGTTTGCGAGCTTCGCCGGGCGCACTCGGATCGCCCCACTGCTTGCCTTTGCTGGAAACAATTGCTTTGCCGATCAATAGGTCTTTCAAAGGCGTACCCAAAAGAGCCACGTTCCAGGCCGAACTGGTCAGCACGTATTGCGGCGTCACGCCTAGCTGCGAAATCGCCCCGATGATCGGAGCGGTCTGGGCCGGTTGGGTCGCCATGATAATTACCTCGGCTCCCAGAGATTTAACCTGGGTGGCCTGAGCCGTAAAATCCTTATCGCTAACCTTGAAGGGGAGTTCGGCGACGCTGTTCAGGCCGTAGGCGGCCAGAGCCGACTTGTAACCCCTCTGACAATCCAGGCCGTAAGCGTCATCCTGATAGATCAGGGCAAACTTCGCGCCTTTCTTGCCAAGCTGATTAACGGCGTAGTCCATCCCGTTGATCACCTCGACCGGGTAGGGCGTTGCGGCCAGCCAGATGTATTTCTCTTTGATCAGCGAGCTATCAAAAGTGACCGCGCCGGTCAGCACTTTGTCGGTAGTAATTTGCTCTTTGAGCGCGTCCAGCACCGGCGCACCCAGGATTTGAGGGAAGATCGCCACATCCGGCTGAATCTTGTTGTACTGCTGGATCGCCAGTTGAGGTTGGTACTGGCTATCGCCTGACACTATTTCAACTTTGTAGCCGCCGATCCCGCCCGCATCGTTGAGAGCTTTGAAGTAGGTGTCCACCCCGCGAAAGGCTGGTTTACCGGCCACCGCGTAAGGGCCGCTCAGAGGGTTAATCACGCCGACCTTGATCGTTTTGCTGCCTTTGTCCACGCCAGGGCCGGTCTTGAGGCTATCCGGCACTTTTACATTGATGGCCGAGACGGTTGCGCCACCGGCCCCGGTGACGGCGGTGGCGGGGGCAGTCGTGGCGACCGCGTTGGTTGTCGCAACCGCGTTGGTTGTCGCAACTGCGCTGGTTGTCGCAACTGCACTGGTTGTCGCAACTGCACTGGTTGCAGCCGCACTAGTCGTGGCAACCGCGCTGGTGGTCGCAGTGCTTGCGGTTGTAGCGGCGGCAGCACTGGTGGTCGCAGTGCTTGCGGTTGTTGCGGTTGTGCCGGAGGTGGCGGTATTATCGCCACAGGCGGCCAGTACCAGGGCTAACAACAGGGCCAGCGCCAGGCTCAAGCCGGTCGTACCTTTTTTGCTTTGTTGCTTGGTCATTTCAATCTCACCCTCCTATTGGTGATTTTCAAAAACGCTCGGCCCGCTCCTACCGGCAAACGGTATCGGTAGGAGCGGGCTATTATCTTGAATTGCGTGGTTCTGTCAGGGAGCAATAAAAATGGAAAATCTAGATTTTCCATTTTTATTGGTTTTATTGCCCAGGCTGGGTTCTGGTCTCAAGCTTTGCTTCGGTTTAGTCTGCGAACGATTCCGGCTTTGAGCCGCCGGTAAATGCCGATAATGCCGCTCGGCTCAAACAACAAAAAGACCCCCAGAAAGAAAGCGTAGATTATTTCCTTAAAGTCACCACTCGTCAGGCCGCTTCCGGCTCCTTGCTGGATAAAAGGCAGCTTGTCGGCAAAGACATCAATCAGTTGCGGAACCGCCGCCAGCAGCACCGCCCCGATGATCGAACCGCTAACGCTGGCGACGCCGCCGATGATGATCATTGCCACGAACTGAATGCTAAAGTTCAGGTTCCACTGGTCGGGGTTGGTGTAACTCAGGTACGAAGCGTAGAGTGCGCCGCAGATGCCTCCCAGCACCGAGCTAAACACGAAAGCGGCAATTTTGGTACGGGCCACGTTCACGCCCAGCAGAGCGGCGGCACTTTCGCGGTCGCGCACGGCCTGAAAAGCCCGGCCCATTCGGGTACGCATGAGGTTGCGGGTGAACAGCACCACCAGGAGCAGGATCGGCAGAACCAGAAAGTAAAATTTGTGGTCTTTAGTCAGTTCAAAAGGGCCAAGCGTACTTTTGGTGGCCCAGGAAAAGTCACCGATAGTCGGGACAGGCACTTTTGTTCCATTCACGCCCCCGCTCAGGTCTTTCCAGTTCAAGAAAATATGCCCGCCGATAAAAGCCAGCCCTAGCGTCACGACCGTCAGGTAAAAGCCTCGAAAGCGCAGGGTCAAGGCTCCGATACCCAGGCCGATAATCCCCGCTACGATCCCGGCCAGAGGTAGCCAGAGCAAGAACGACCAGCCTAGATTTTTCGCGCCGCCAAAATAAATCGCCGTGTACGCGCCTACACCCAGAAAGAAAGCGTGGCCGAGCGAGGCCAACCCGGTATAGCCCAGCAGCACATTCAGGCCGATAGCCCCTATAGCCGTGATCAGGCCAAAATTGGCAATCGGTAGCCAGGGCTTGACGTTGACCGCCAGGAAAGGATACACCACCAGCAGCACGGCAAAAACAGCCCACAGGCCCCAGCGCAGGAGGCGATAGCGGTCGGCTGCCGTCGGAGCGAGGGCCGAGGCCAGAGGCAGGGCCGGTTCTTGTAAAACGCTGTCGGTTTCTGCGCTCATATCCGCTCGACCTCCTTTTTGCCAAACAAGCCGTAAGGCCGCACCAGCAGTACGATCAGCAGCACCACATAAGTTGCCACTTCGTGAAAGCCTACTCCCAGAAAGCCAAAGACCTGGTTTGGCCCGTTGCCGACGTAGCCGCTTACCAGCACTTCCACCAGCCCTAAAATCAGGCCACCCAATACTGCTCCGACCGTCGAACCAAGCCCGCCCAGGATGATGGCAGGAAAAGCGCGGAGGGCCGAAAATCCCAGCGTCGAATCGAGCACTCGCGGCGAGGCCGCCAGAAAAACTCCGCCCACGGTCGCTACCAGCCCGGTAATAGCCCAGGTGATCGTGTAGATTTGGGGTAGACTGATGCCGACTGCCGCCGCCGCTTCGTGGTCGGTCGCGGTCGCCCGCATCCCGATGCCGTATTTGGTGTACTTGAAGAAGAAGAAAAAAGTCGCCAGGAGGGTGAGGGTCGCAATCATCGTCCAGACGTCGGCCCACTTGATAGTGATTTCGCCAACCTGGAAAGTTGAAAGCTTGAACGGATCGCCGTTAGCTCGTACATCGTAACCCCACAAAGCGACGGTGAACACCCGCAGGATAATATCGAGGCCCAGGGTGATCATAATAATGGTAAAGACGGGCCGCGCACTCATCCGGCGTAGCACGCTGTACTCGAAAAGAATACCCAGCAAAGCCACCCCCGCTACCCCAACTGCTATCGAAATTAGAAAAGGCACGCCTCGCTCGATGGTCAGCCAGGACACGATGTACGCGCCCACCAGCATAAACGACCCCTGCGCGAAGTTGATCACCCCGGCCAGCAGCACGACCGTAAAGCCCAGCGCGATCAAGGCGTAGATGCAGCCAAGAGCCAGTCCTTGCACCCCTAATTGCAAAAAGGTTGTCACTGCTTCTACTCCTCTCCCAGGTAAGCTTTGATCACGGCAGGGTCGGCCTGTACCTGGGAAGGCGTGCCGGTGGCGATAGTTTTGCCAAAGTCCAGCACCATCACGCGGTCGGCAATGCCCATTACCAGAGCCATATCGTGTTCGACTAGAATCTGGGTTACGCCCAGGTCTTGCTTGATGTCCAGAATTGCGCTGGCAATTTCTTCGCTCTCATCCAGGTTCATTCCGGCTACTGGCTCGTCCATCAGCAGCAGTTTGGGTTCGACCGCCAGGGCGCGGCCTAGCTCGATCTTCTTCTGGATGCCGTAGGGAACGATCCGCACGGGCGATTTAGCCCAGCGGCCCAGGCCCAGAAAATCAATGATTTCGAGACAGCGTTTGCGATTTTGAGCTTCTTCGCGCTGGGCCTGGCCCAGGTACAGCCCGCCCATCACCACGCCCGTTTTCATCAGGTGATGCCGCCCGACCATAATGTTGTCCAGCACCGAAAGTTGCGGAAAGAGGCCGAGGTTCTGGAAAGTACGGGCCAGGCCGACGCTGGCCAGTTGGTGACTTTTGACGTGCAGCAAATCCTGGCCGTCGAACTGGATCGCGCCGGTCGTAGGCTGGTAAACGCGGGAGATCACATTAAAGAGGGAAGTTTTACCGGCTCCGTTCGGCCCGATAATGGCGAAGAGTTCGCCCGGTGCGACCTCGAAACCGACCTCCGAGAGGGCCACCACGCCCTTAAAGCGCATGGTGATGTTCTGGGCCGCGAAAAGTGGTTTTGTAGCAACCTGGGGAGCAGTCTGGCTCATAGGGCTGCCCTCCGCTCGGCGCGTTCGGCTTCGCGTACCGCCCGGTCTTTGAGCCGCCCGTAGTCGCGCCGGGTGCCGCCTTCGTCCAGGCCCAGATAGAACTTTCGTACCTGGTCGTCGGCTAACATCTGGGCGGCAGGCTGATTCAGGACGATATGGCCGGTTTGCATAATGTAGCCGTGGGTTGCCACCGAAAGAGCCATCGTCGCATTTTGTTCCACCAGCAACACAGCCGTACCTTCGGCGTTAATCTGGCGGATAACATCGCGGATTTGTTGCACGACTATCGGTGCGAGTCCCAGGCTCGGCTCGTCCATCAGGAGCAGGCGCGGCCCGGCCATCATCGCCCGGCCAATCGCCAGCATTTGCTGTTCGCCTCCGCTCAGGTAGCCTGCGGCGGACTTGCGCCGTTCGGCCAGAACGGGAAAGAGGGTCATCACCTGGTCGAAAGTGCGCCGGTTGGCTGCTCCGTCGCGCCGGGAGTAACCGCCCGCTCGTAAATTCTCTTCGACCGTCAAACCGCCAAAGATGCGCCGCCCTTCCATAACCTGAGCCAGGCCGCGCTTGACAATCGCGCTCGGTTCCAGGCGGTCTATGCGCTGGCCGTCCAGCAAAATTGTGCCGCGCACGAGCTTACCGCGCTGCATTCCCAACAAGCCCGAAACGGCCCGCAGCACACTGGTTTTGCCTGCTCCGTTTGGCCCCAGCAGGGCAACTACGCTTCGCTCTGGCACCTCAAGGGAGACGCCTTGCACTGCGCGGATTACGCCGTTGTAGCTAACTTCGATGTCGCTAACGGATAGCATTCTTTGCCTCCGAGAAATATTAAGGTTTTGGACGATTTCTATTTTCCCTGGAAAGGGAGATTTTAGCTATACACAAGCCCCTTGGCGGCAACTTCAATGTTGTCTTTAAGTTTGTGGCGAACCCTTTCAACCGGGTTGATTGTGATAGTGAAAAGAAAAGATGTTGCGGTTTTGGATATTTACAGGATAAAGGCTAGGGTCGGTTTTGTCAATCTTCAGCTTATGAAAAGTCGAGTTGGTAGATCGGGATGGCGCATCGAAGCCGTATCGAGCAAGGGTGTAAAGGAGGTCACTTCGTGAGGCCAGGTGGTCTGGCTGCGTTCGGCTATCGCCAGGATGGTTGGTTTGAGCCGCCACCACAACCGACTGGCCTGGTTCTGGCCGACCGGCAAGAGGCGTTGTCCGGCCCAGATCAAACTACCTACGGCGGAATGAAGGTAGGTACTTGTGATGGTCAGTTCATCCAGACCCAGAGCGTTTCCCACCAGGCCAAAGACCGTTGGATAGTATGAGGGTAGGTCGGTCTCGCGTTCAGCCCAATCCTTAAGACGCTCCTGCCCGGTCAGGTCGGCGGCCAGGGCCAGGAACCGCCGACCCAGGCGGACACTGGCCTCGCGGCTTTCCCTGGCCGGTTTAAAAGCTCCTAGCTGCCCCTGTAGCTGTCGCCAGGTTTGCCAATCGCTCGTCACACTTGCGGCCCGGCAAAAGACCCCTTCTAAAAACCCGGTCTCGTCCAACCAGCTTGCCAGAAAAGCCTCTAAACTTTGAGCCGTTACTGCGCCGTCTTCGACCAATGTTTCCAGGCCAAAAGAATGGGCCGTGCCACCAACCGGCACCGCACTATCGGCTAACTGGAGTAATTGCAACAAAGCTAAGGCTTTTATACCAGATTGCAACCCTTACCTCTTGCATTTATATATTACTTTTAATATAATAGACCTACTTAGTACCTAAGTCCCAGATTTGTACTATTGTCGTAAGCTGCTTCGTAATGTTAAAATCTTAATATAGAAACATTACGTTACCTAGTGTTTATCTAAGTTTACCCTGGGACAAAACTTGAGAGAGAATAGCAGGTATGGGGTGATTGCTAGATTACCCTCTTGCAGTTATAATTCAATTCCTGAACGGAGTCAATCTATGTCAAACGTCGTGGCTTTTTCTTTAGATCGGTTGCAGCCAGAGCCGCCCTCAGATGTTCAGCTAAAGCTTTTAACTAACGCGCTAAGCCGCTTTTGCGATGCCGTCGAAGAAGATAACAGCCAGGTGGACGAAGACCGCAATCTGATCACCCGCGAAGTAACCTGGCGGTATGGGGCTTTCCGGTTTCGGGCCAAACTGGTTACGCTGGATAACGAAACCAGTATCGGTATGTACGATTATTCGGATGGCGGCAACTGGCAGCGTTTGACCACGCCGCGTGCGCTGGCCGAAAAGCTGACCCAGGCTTACCTGGTTTAGCTTTTTGGGGCCTGGCTCGGCCCAACAGGATATTTTGAGTCAAACACGTCCCACTCCTATAAATCCTGATTTACCCGGTGAAAGCGCGAACAACCTTGCCCTCGCGCCTTCACGGTTTGGTTTGCCCTGGCTCTACGCCGGGCTGATCGGGCTGGCGAGTGGACTGGTCGGGCTAGCCCTGCTGGCCCGGTTGAGTTTCTTCTGGCAACAGGTCGAGCAAAGGCTAACTTACCCTTATTTCCAGTCCGGCTCGGAGGGGTTGATCCTGAGCGAAACTGCTCTGATCAGGGCGGGTAGCTCGATCTACCGGCCTTTCCAGGCCGATCTGTTCCTCTCGGCTCCTTATCCGCCTCTGTATTACTACCTGCTGGCCTGGCTTCCCGCCGAAGGAGGTTCACCCTCGGCTACTCTGGAAAGCGGACGACTCATTTCGTTGGTCGCTGCCTTTGCTACGGCTTTTTGCATCGCCGGGCTGGTTTTCCTGGCCCGCCCGAAAGCTCCGCTCTTTCAAAATTCCCGCTCTCTTCAAAAATCGAAAGAATTCTTGCTCCTGGCCGGTCTGCTGGCATTGCTGGCGGGCCTGAGCTTTATGAGCCTTCCTGCCGTCGCAATCTGGGCAGTCCGGGTGCGGGCCGATATGCTGATGACCGCTCTGCAAATGTTTGGGTTAGTGCTGGTAGCTTCCTCGACCTCCACCGGGCGGGGTTGGCTGGCTTTTGCCGCCATTGGGCCGTTTGTCCTGGCCCTGGCAACCAAACAGACCGCCCTGGCCGGGCCGGGTGCGACCCTGATCTATCTGGCCTGTCAGAATGGGCGACGCTGGCGACCAACTCTGGCCTGGACTCTGGCGATGGGACTGGCGGTGGGTTTGCCTTTTCTAGGTTTGAATCTGGCGACGGACGGCGAATTGGGCCGGAGGCTTTTCAAGTACCATAATTTGCCCTGGCTGGCCGCAAATTTCGGAACGTACCTCAACCTCTTCTGGCAAGAAAATGCGGCTTTGCTGCTGCTCAGTTTAGCAGGGCTGGGCGGGTTGGTTTTGTTGAGTGGGTTAGCCTGGCGAAAGGCCGGGTTGGGCCACTGGTTCGACCTGACGCTGACCGCCGGGCGGCAAGTGCCTCTGGTAGGTTGGTATGGGCTGGCTTCGCTGCTTTTGCTGGTGGGGCTAGGAGTGGCCGGAGCCGACCACAATCATTTTCTGCCCGCCGAGGCCGGTTTGTGTGCCTCCGTGGGAACAGGCGCGGTTTATCTCTTGCAGGCCGGGCGTGGACGCTGGCTTGTGCTGGGCGTACTGGCCGGATTGTGGGCGCAGCTAACCTTTTTCTCGGTTCCACCAGGCCGCTATGAAATCGAATTTCGCCCGCGCACCGTCGCCTATCAAAGCCAGATGGCGCGTATTATTGCCTATGCCGCCTCGAAGCCAGGGCCGATCCTGACCGAAGAAGCCGGGTTTTTAGCCTTCACTGGCCGAACGCCCCAGACCGGCGATTATTACAACGATCTCTTCACTCTATCCGCCCTCGACCGCAAAGGACTTTACAGCGAAGTGGGCCTTTTAGAGCGAGTTCGCCGTAAGGAGTTCGTGCTGGTGCTGGCCCAGAGCGACATCCTGAACGAGGCTGGTCGCGCCGACGTGTGGACGCCTGCCCTGGTGGCCGCTCTCAAAGACAACTATACTCGCAAGTTCGCCGATGTCTGGTATACTTTCGAGCCAAAACCTTAGGGCCAACCCCGGCCCCGACCTGGTTTAGAAAATCGTTTAAATCTAGGTCTAAAGTCTATTGACAGCTTTGAAAGATGTGCTATATTATACTACGTGCGGGTAAGAGATCACTGTATCTCCGACTGCGTACTAACAGATCAAGCTTTACTTGACAATTAGATATGAGTTCCCACGATAGCTTAAGCCTGGCTTATCAGCGTGCCGGAACACCTGCGAACAGATTTTTTATTAACTTTTAGTGTAGCTAAGACGGAAAGGAGCGGCCAAATGTTGCATACAGCAATGCCTAACAGCGAAGCAACAGCAGATCATTTGCGCCCCATACTCCAACCGAATAGCCGCCAGTGGCAACTCAGCACAGCCTTGCTGAATCCGACCGGCCTGACCGCCGGTGGATTTGGTGCGTCCGCTAGCCTGGGCCTGTCCACCGATGGTGCGCGGTATCCGTTGGCAACTTGCCTGATTCTGCCCATTTCTGGCGGGCTGAGCGGCAAGAAGGTGGCCTACACCGAAATCGCAATCGCAGGTGGAACCGAACTTCCTCAGATGCAGCCCGTAGTAGATCGCATTATCTCTAGCCAGCGAGCTATGGCCGGGGTAGCGCAGGGAATGTATCTGGGTAGCGACGGCACGGCAAAACAACTTGGCAACCTTAACAAATTTAACACAGGCAGTCACTCTCGACCGACTGGTTGGCCCTCAGACCTACCGCCTCCCGCGCTTCAAGGCGCAGGTAGCGACCCAGGAGGAGGATCAACCACAAGTTAAGCGGCCTGAAAGCCCCAAAACAAAGGGCAGCAGGCAAAAAGCTTAATAGTCTGATGCTAAAGAAAATTTAGCAAAAGATAAAGTCGAGGGTGTAGAGCAAAAAAGCTCCACACCCTTTTTGTTTGTCTGCCGGATAGGGGTCAGAAAATTGATTTTTAGCCAGCTCACACAGAGCCAAATACACGAAGAGGAAGAGCAATGACTCAGATTGATAAAGAGAACAAGCGGCCCGTCGTGGAAGAAGTGGCGATTGAACTAGCCAGGTGTGAAAATGTGGAAGATTCCAAGACCAAGATAAGCGAGGATAAGCACATGTTTGAAGTAGAGCATAAGCTGTTGGTAGAATATACCGACCAGACCTTTTACAGCGAACGGGAGTTGAACCGCTTCCTGACGACCCTCAGCGAGAGCCAACTGGCTGAGACCGAAGTGATGGTGGACGACGACACCTTCGTGGTGTTCTACCCGGTTCTGGCTCCGCGCCTGGGCCGAAGTGGTTATCACTTCGATACCGACTGCCCTCGTCCGGCAGTCGGGGCCGAAGTAGGCCGGATGCCCGAATCTTTCAGCGTCTATGCTGAGGGGTTCGAGCCTGGTTCGGCCCAGGTCGAGGACGAACGCGCGAAAGCCAGGGCAATTTTGTTAGCGAGCATCCGATTATAATCGGGTGTTCGCTCTTTTTTAGCCTTCTGCCGCCTGCGCTTCCCTCACTCCCGGTTTTTCGTGCTTCTTTTTGGTAAAATGTCGCCCCGCCCTTTTGGTAAAATGTCACCCCGTAATTTAGAAAGAATATTGGCTAGCCTTATTCTGGCCCGGTACCGCTCCGCTAACCGCTAAATGTACTATATGTTTGAATAGCCCGTTCGGGCTAAAAAATACAAAACCTGGCTCAAAATCTTTCGTGACCTGCTCGTTTATGTTATATTTGAGGAGTAATATAGCGTCAGCAGCTTTGCTGGTTTCCCCTGAAAACTTAATTCACTTCAATTTAGAACGGTCTGAGCCTAGATTTGTTGAACTTGCGTAGCGGAAAGGACTTTTCTTAATGTCACGCTTCCAGGCAATAGCCAGAGCCTGCCAACGACTGAAGCAGGTGTTGGCCGCTTCGAGTGTCCGAGTGCTTGTAATGTTAACGCTAATAGCCAGTGTGCTGGTGAGTCCGGCCCTGGCAAGCAGTGCGCCGGCCCCGGTCGCTCAAAGCAGTCAGGTCACGCTGAGCGGGACTTTATTGACGGTTTGGGGCGATCCGGCCCCTGGTGTCAATACCGCGCAGACCACCACTTATTCACTGGTGGATGACAACGGCAAGCAGTACGAACTTCGCTTTGACCCTCGTTTGAACGAACGGCTGGTAAGCCTGTACACCAGGCGGATTACCCTTAGCGGCAGCCTGAGCCAGGGGCCAACTACGAACGGAGTTTCCGGCGACATCGTAGTGGTAGACACGATTCAGAACGTTTCCTCCTCGCCGGTTCAACCTGATCTGGTCGGGCAACACCGCTTTTTGTCTATCATGTGCAAATTCTCCGACACGACGGGAACCGAGCCGAACAACCAGGCTTTCTTTTAAAATCAGCTTGGCGATACGAAGCCTGGTTTCAACAACTATATCAAAGAAATGTCTTACGGCGCGGCAAACCTCAATAACAGCAAAGCTGTCGGTTGGGTTACGCTTCCCTCGCCACGCAGCACTTATGTTAGTGGCGGTAATACCAACCTCAATCTCCTGGCCCACGATTGCGCCACCGCCAGCGGCCAGACCGACCTGAGCAGTTACTACGGTCTCAACTTTATGTTCAATGCCAGTCTGGGTTGCTGTGCCTGGGGTGGCGGTGTTTTCATCAGCAACGCCAACGGTCAGAGCGGAGTGTGGCGGGCGACCTGGATGCCTTACCTGGGGGCGGGTAGCACTTTCGGCTGGCGCGAACACGGCGTGCTGGCTCACGAAATTTCGCACTCGTTTGGCTCGTTGCATTCCGGCAGCAGTGTGGGCTATCAATACGGTAGCAACTGGGACGTGGTAAGTAACCCACAAGCTCACTGTACTGGCGCGGCGATTGATCCCACTTACGGTTGTCTGGGCCAGGGAATTATCAGTTATAACCGCGATACGATGGGTTTTATCACTCCCACTCGCAAGATCGTTTATGACCGCAACATGGGTAGCCAGACTTACAACCTGGATTTTCTTTCGCTGGCGACTCCCAGCAGTCCTTCCAGCAAGTATGAGATCGTAGTGCCGACGCTGGCGAACCCGACCTCGCGCTACTATACCGTTGAAGCCCGCCGTCAGGAAAGCTACGACACCAAGTTGCCGTTACCTAAAGCCGTTTTGATCCACGATGTAGACCTTTCGCGGGGAGGGGGCGACCCTAACGCCGCGATAGCCTATCTTTTCGTGCCGCCCGGCGCACCTGCCGATGCTACCCGTGGTTCTGGTACAGGCGATGCCGGGGCGAACTGGCCGGTCGGTCAGACGATGATTGATAGTACCAATAAGATTACGATCAAGGTGGTAGCCGCTACCAGCACTGGCTTTACAATCAAAGTCGCCCCGGTCGTGGTAGTTACTCAGAAGACTGATAACAGCACCGGCCAGCTAAATTCGCTTTCCTGGGCCTTGAACCAGGCTGCGGGCGACCTGACGATCAACACAGTCGAGTTCCAACTGGCGCCCGACGCTAACAATACCGTCCAGGTGAGTGGCACGCTTCCGGCAGTGCGGCAAGGTTTGACCATTCAGGGCAAAGATTGCAGCGACAACCTGAGCAGTCGAATTACCCTCGACGGCGGCGGGACGGCTACGCGGCTCAATCTAAGTGCTGGTAACATCAGTTTGAGTGGACTTATCATTCAAAATTTTGTTGGGCCGCAGTTAAAGGTGCTTAACGCAACCAGTAATAAAGGGGTTAGAGTTTCTTGCAGCCGCGTGCTAGGTTAGTGGGCTGTTGTAGCAGAAAAAAGCCTACACAAAAAGGAGGCAAAGCGTCGGCTTTGCCTCCTTTTTAGTCTTTAGTTTGGTAAGAGATAATAAGGTAAGGTTAAGATAGTAGAGCCTTATTTCTTTTTCTTCTCGTTCTTTTTCTCAAAATCCTTTTTGAGTTCCTGCTTGGCCTTTTCGACGGCCTTGTTCTCGGCGGCTTTGAGGCGGCGTTGCTCGGCAGCCTCGCCGATCAGTTCGCGGCGGCGTTGGGCCATGCGGTTTTCCTCTTCGGTGGCGGCCTCACGGCCACTTTGCACCATCTCAGTCACCACTCCGCGTAGCTTCTCGACGGTTTCCTGCCCGTTGCGCGTTACGATCAGCGTGGCGATGGTCGCGCCGGTCGCCGCTCCTAATACCACGCCTATCACAAACTTGAACAATCCTACAATTGCGCCCATGCCGTTCGTCTCCTCTTGATCTCTAGTATATTTTTCCGATTCAATTAGTGAAGCCTGTTCTGTCGAAGCACATTCCATTGAAGCCTGTTCCATCCACGGGTTTAAGTATATCAATTTTTAGGCCGCTTGAACAGTAGCCCGCTACAGGCTGGAATTCTAAATTTTGGCTCTAAACTGTTGTGCATACGAGCGGCCTCTGTTATAATTGAGGCCGAACGGGGAATTGTCGGAACTGGCAGACGAGCATGACTTAGGATCATGTGCCGAAAGGCGTGTGGGTTCGAGTCCCACATTCCCCATCTTTCCTCTTTCAGGCTGCCTCTGTTTTCCTCCTATTCCTCAAGCTTTACCCCTAAGAACGGCTAGTGTTTTTCCTGATATACAACTCTTAACTGCCTTCGGCCCTGACCCTGGCTTGACAAGGCAGAAGGGCTATGCTATTTTCCTAGAGCTAAGTGAATGGGGAAAGTAGTTGTTCGCCCGGTGGGTGTAGATGCAGAAAGGTTTGGTCGCAGCCTACGATGAAGCAGTTGAAAGTGTTGGTCGGGGTGCTGATCAGTGCGCTGGCGGCCTGGTTTGCCTTACAGGGCATAGATTTCGGCCAGGTCGGTAATTCCTTCGGGCAGATCAACTGGTGGCTGGTCGCTCTTTCGCAAATCCCCTACTTTACCGTCCTGGTCATCAAAGTGACCCGCTGGCAACTCCTTTTCGATCCGGGGCCGAAAATCCGCCTCCAGCGCCTCTGGGCGACCCTGATGATCAGCTATCTTTTCAATACGGTTCTACCGGCCCGCCTGGGTGAGATCGTGCGTGGCTATGCCCTGAGCCGCAGCGAACGGATCAGCCCGGTGCGGGTCTTTTCGACTATTTTGCTCGAAAAAATCCTCGACGTAATGACCATGTTCATCTTCCTGGTCGCTCTTTTACCTTTCCTCAAGCTGGAAAACAACCTCAAGAACGCGGCCTTTGTCACGGGTGGCCTGGTGGTGGCGGCTTTCCTGGTCTTTATGCTGCTGGCGGCCTACCGCAGACAGGCCGAAGGGATGGCTCAGTGGTTTCTGAAGTGGCTGCCGGAGCGGATGCGCTCGCCTCTGTTCAATCTGGTGACGGAAGTGTTGGACGTGTTAGGGGTGCTGTTACGCTTCAAGCTGAGCCTGAATTTGTGGGCGCAGTCCATCCTGATGTGGTTAATCGTGGCTTTCAACTATATGCTGCTGGCCTGGGCGTTGAACCTGCCGATGACGCTTGAGATCGCCCTGGTGCTAACGATTGCGCTTAATCTGGGAATGGTCGTACCGTCCGCACCGGGTTACATCGGAGTTTTCGAGTTTCTGGTTAAGACGGCACTGTTGCCCTTTTTCCCCGGTCAGGAAAGCCTGTTAATCACTTTTGGTCTTTTGATGCACGTAGCGGGTTACTTGCCAGTGATCATACTGGGAGCTTTCTACACTTCTAAAGAAGGTTTGAGCCTGGGTAAAGTACCGCCGAAGCCCGATGCTGCTGCTTCCTCTCCCGATGAAACCAGTACACCCGCCCCGGTCAGCACCCGCTAAATCGTCGGGCTTACAGATTAGCCTGAGCTTAAAAAGCTTTGCACACCTTTACAGTGGCAAACGAGCAGGCGGTGGGGTGGCTTGTGGCTAAACAGTTCGATTTCGGCTAAAGAGTTGGATCAAAGAAAAAGGTTTGCAAACCACACGCTATCCACTTGGGCGAGTGAGCCAATATCCGCCCGGCAGCCAGAAACTGGTTAAAACACCCCTGGAAAGTATCTTACTGGTCAACGTTGGAGGCCAGTTTTTTGCTGTGTCCAATATTTGCCCGCACGCCGGGGGCTATCTTAACTACGGCCCGCTTACCGGCTACATTATTGAGTGTCCTCTGCACTACTGGCCTTTTGATGTCCGTACCGGCGAACTGGCCGGTATGGAAGAAACCGGCCTGGACGAACGGCTTAACACCTACCCGGTGTTAGCCGAAGATGGTCAGCTTTACCTCGAACTTCCGGTCTACCCGATTTCGACCGACCATAGCTGATAAGGGTTGGCCCCTTCGGGCTGACCTTAATCCGAGGGCCAAAGTGAGGAGCATTGTGTTTAGTTTTCTGGCGGCAGTCCAATTTCTGACTACGCTGCCGGTTCCACTCTGGCGGGAAGTCCACTCAATAGATGTAGCCCGCTCGGTGCGCTATTTCCCTACGGTTGGCGTGTGCCTCGGTTTGCTGCTGACCGGGTTGTGGTGGGTTTTATCGCTCTGGCTGGCTCCCCCCTTGATTGCACTCCTGCTGGTGATCAGCTTGCTGATGCTGACCGGCGGACTCCATTTCGACGGTTTTTTAGATAGTTGTGACGGTCTCTTTGGCTATCGTTCGGTCGAACGTCGCCTGGAAATAATGCGAGATAGCCGGGTGGGTAGTTTTGCCGTGGCGGGTGGCTGGGCTTTGCTCAGTCTCAAATACGCCGGGCTAAGTACTGTGCCGCCGCCTCTGGTGCCACTGGCTCTGCTGCTAGGGCCGCTTCTGGGCCGCTGGGGTTTGGTGTTCGCGGTAGTCGTTTTTCCTTACGGGCGCGAAAGCGGCTTAGGTACCGTCTACAAACAGCATAACACCCGGCGCGAACTGGCCCTGGCCGGTCTAGGTGTATTGCTCCTGGCCGGGCTGATCGGTCACGGGCCTGGCCTGGTACTAGTGCTGATTATTTCACTCGTCGCCTGGCTGATCGGACGCTGGATAATGCTTCGCCTTCCAGCAGGCTTGACCGGCGATAGTTATGGAGCTATCACCGAGATGGCTGAGATGCTCACCTGGCTCTTAATCGGGGCCGGAGCAAGTGTGATACAATCTTTGTGGTGAAATATTAAGATTTTGTAACTGTTCACCCAGCCTCGTTTGCTGTCACGCCCTACGGGTTTGAGCGTAGCGAAGAATCTAGATTCTTCGCTACGCTCAGAATGAAAGGGCTGAATAGTTACAAGATTTTAAGGTATTCGTAAGGTCGTTTCCAGGGTAGAGTCTTTTTGAGTTTAGTAAAGACAGGATTAAGCATGCCTAAATTGATTTTATGTCGGCACGGGCAAACCGACTTCAATGCTGAGCGGCGTTACCAGGGGCAATCGGACATTCCGCTCAATGCCGCCGGGGAAGCTCAGGCCGAGGCTTTGCAACGGCGGGTAGCCTCTTTCAAACTCGATGCCGCTTACACCAGCGATCTTGCCCGCGCCCGGCGTACTGCCCAGATTGTCTTGAACGGTCATACTTCCGGCCTCAGCGCGGTTTCAACCCCGCTTTTGCGCGAAGTAAATGGCGGCGGCTTCGAGGGTTTGACCTGGGAGGAAATGAATGCCCGCTACCCGGTTGAAACGCCGCGTTGGAATGCCGACCGGGTTCATATTGCCCCGCCCGATGGCGGCGAAAGTGTGCAGATGGCTTATACCCGAATTGCTCAAGCTTTAGAAGAAATCGTGGCCGCTCTGCCGGATGACGACCAGAACGTGCTGGCGGTCGTCCACGGTGGGGTAATCGGTATATTGCTTTCGCACCTGATGGGGATGGATTTAGGCCGCTTGTGGCAGTGGCGCAGCGACAATTGTTCGCTGACTATTGTTGACATCTACAAAGAAGGCGGCATTCTCTCTCTCTTCAACGATACCACCCACCTGGAAGGGTTGCCGGTAACGGAGTAAATAAATTAGATTAAGAGGTTGTAACTATTCTAGTGCTAACCCGCTTATTTAATTAAAGCAAATTGAAAGGTTTTTAGTCTTGGACGCGACTAACCTCCCTAAAGTAACTTTGATCCTGGGTGGTGCCCGTAGTGGCAAAAGTGCTCTGGCCGAAAAACTGGCTCACAAACGGGCGGGCGATTACGCTGTCCTGTACGCCGCGACCCTCCTGGCTGCCGATGCCGAAATGAAGGCCCGCGTTGTTGAACACCGGGCCAGTCGTCCGGCCAGTTGGCACACGGTCGAAGTACCTTACGAGTTGGCCGACCCGCTCAAAGCCGCTCTGGGCGAGGCCCGCCTCGTGTTGCTGGATTGCCTGACCGTCTGGACGGGTAATTTGTTGATCCGCGAGAGTAGCCCCGATACGGCTCTGCCCGGTGTGATTTACGACGACGATTTGCTGTCTCAGGCTCTCCCGGCGGCGGGCAGTGCGCCCCTCGAACCCGACCGCGAACTGACTATCACGAGCGATTTGCAAACCGTCGTAACGCCTCAACCTCAAAAGCCTCCGGCGATCCACCAGCCCGATTACGCCCGGCTTGAAGCCGCGTGGACGGCCGAGGTAGAAGGATTGGTGGCCGACTTGCGGCAGCGCGGTCTGGGACTAATTATCGTCTCGAACGAAGTCGGGATGGGCCTGGTGCCGCCCTACCCGATTGGTCGGCTCTACCGGGACATGCTTGGTCGGCTCAATGCACGTCTGGCTGCTCTGGCCGACGAAGTTTTCATGGTCTTCGCCGGGCTGCCGGTCGAGCTAAAACGCCTACAGGCCGAACTAAGTTAGCTTTACATAACCGCAAACAACCAGGAGCCAGAAAATATACCCTTCCTGGCTCCTGGGCTTTTAAGCTAATCCTGCACCCGGCCAAAGACCAGCGAGGCGTTGATGCCTCCAAAACCAAAAGAATTACTCAGGATATAATCAACTTTGCGATGTACGCCCTCGGTGATGTAATTCAAGTCGCAATCCGGGTCGCGTTCGCGCAGGTTGACCGAAGGTGGCAGGTAGCCCTGGTCGAGCGTGAGGCCACAAATAGCCGCTTCGATTGCGCCAGTCGCGCCGAGGGCGTGGGCGTGCATCCCCTTCGTGCCACTGATCGGCATTTTGTAAGCTCCTTCGCCAAAGACCGTTTTGATTGCCGCGGTTTCGGCTTTATCGTTGAGCGGAGTGCTGCTGGCGTGAGCGTTGATGTAGCCGACCTGGGCCGGTTCGATCCCGGCTTCCCGCAGAGCTAAATTCATCGAGCGACTGGCTTGCTTTCCGCTCGGCAGGGGTGCAACCATATTGTAGCCGTCGTTGGAGGTGCCGTAACCGGCGATTTCGCCGTAGATGTGTGCGCCGCGTTCTACCGCGCTCTCGTAATCTTCCAATAGCATGATCGCCGCGCCCTCGGCCATCACAAAACCATCCCGGTTGCGGTCGAAGGGGCGGCAGGCGATTTCAGGCGTATCGTTAGCCGTTGAGTGAGCGCGGATCAGGGCAAAAGCGTAATAGGTAAGCGGAGCCAGTGGAACTTCGACCCCGCCCGCCAGCATCGCCTTTGCTCCGCCCGTTTTGATCAGACGGTAAGCTTCGCCCAGCGCAATCGCTCCGCTTGCACACGAATTGGCGTTGGCAATGTTCGGGCCGTTTACGCCCAGATCAATTGCAATATTACAACTGGCCGCCCCGCCAAAAATACTCAGAGCCAGGCTAGGGTTGACGGCTTTAGGGCCACCTTCCAGAAAGACCGAGTGTTGCTCTTCGGCAAAGCTGACTCCACCCAGAGCCGTCCCGATAAAAATACCGAACTCGTCCGGGTCGTAAGGAGAACGGCCTCCTTTAATATCCAGGCCCGCATCGTCCACGGCCATGAGTGCCGCAGTCAGGGCGAATTGAGAATAGCGATCCATCCGGCGAATTTGCTTACTATCGTGAGGAAGCCAGCTTTGAGGGTCGAAATCGTTGACCTGCGCGGCAATCTGACTCCTGAAGGGCGAGGGGTCGAAGCGGGTAATGCGTTGTACGGCTGATTTACCGCGTAGCACTCCCTCCCACAAACCCTGCCGCCCCACTCCTATAGAAGTGATCGCGCCGATCCCGGTCATAACTACGCGCCGTCCGGCCTTGCTTCGCTCCTGATCCTCTCTCATATGCTCCGCCTTTTCTATTCTTTAGAACCCCAAATTAGAACCCTAAATTAGCTTGCAACTGCCGCCGCTTCGCTCTGGACGGCAAGCTGACGCACACGAGCCAGCGTCTTGTCGGCCACCTTGTGGACGATCTGCTGGCTAATCAGCCGTGCGGCCAGTGGGCCTACGACCGGCCAAGTCGGTGTCCAGTTGTGGGTAATTGTCACCCGGTAATCGTCGCCGCCCAGCGGCTTGAAAATCCACTCGACCCGCATGCCGCGTGTAACGCCCTTGACGTGATTGTAAATTATATGCGCCTGGGTCGGATCGTCATTGGGTTGTAACCGTTGGATCGACTCCCAGCTAACCGGCAAAAAATCCCGCCAGGCACTCATGTAAGCGTTTTTTTCCAGCCCGTTCGCACTGACAGCCAGCAATTTGACTTTGCGGTAATGCGGCAGGCGTTCGGGCCATTTTTCGATTTCGCTGGAAAGTCGCCAGATGCGCGGCCAGTCTCCCCGCACTACGATAGTATTCTCGATGTACATTTCTCTTTCTCCCGGTCACTAAGCGCAGAAGTCCAGATTTTGGAAATCTTTATGGTAGCCCACGATTGCCAGGCGCGAGAAAGGGCCGCGGCGTATTGCAATCACCACTTCCGGCCCTAACTCGGCCTGGGCTGCGAGGTCGGCCAGTTCTGCCGGAGTAAAAGCTCGCAAAACCGAGAGCGGCGCATCGTGGCGGTTGAGCGGGTGGCGGGTCAGCGTCCAGGTCAAGAGTTTGGCACCGGCCCAACCCCACCAACTCCGCCGCAGGTCGTTTACTACAAACGCCCGGCGACTGAGGCGGCTCATCAACCGCAGCATCTCGACGCACTGAGCGGGCTGAAAATGATGGAAGGCCAGCGAACAGGTCACGAAATCGTAGCGGTCGCTGGCGGGCCATTCATACTCGAATACATCCGCTCTGACGGCCTCGAAGTTCTCGATACCTTCCCGCCGGGCCGCTTCCTGGGCCAGTTCTACAATCGTCTGGTTCAGGTCAACGGCTCGAATGTTCAACCTGATGCCTCTGGTGGCCCAGCGTTGGGCCAGGGCCAACGGCACGTCGGCCAGGCCGCAAGCCACATCTAACAGGTTTAGCTGCGCTGGTCTCGCGGTAGGCAAGAACGGGTCTAAACTACGCTCGACCAGGCTTACCCCGCCAAACCAGCGATTGATCAACCGAATGTCGCGGAAAGTTCCAGCCAGTAGTTCTTTCGATACATCGGGTGCGTCGAGCAGTTCGGCCCGATCACGGCGGCGCGGCGTGAGGTTGCGGTGGAAAAAACCAGCCTTTTCCAGCGGTCGGTTGGATTTATTGATTACCGAAAAAATCACAAATTGCACTTTCTACCGGGCGAGGCGGTTTTAGTGGCTAAAATAATGAGCTAGTGATTATTAATAAGCTAGATAGCCCTTAGCAAGAATCAGACCAGATGCATCGGCTTTTCAAATGCCGCCCGGTTCTCAGGAAATGCCTACCCGATAATCGTAAACCAGGCTACCGCCTAAAAACCCTGCCGCTATCAGGACGACCAGAGCCAGCACTGCCAGGGCCAGCGATAACCAATCCTGCTCAGCCCGCACGGGAGCAACTTTTGCCAGAGCCGGGCGGGTATGCCGGTGGGTTTGTAGTCCGATTGGGCCAGAACTGCCAGAACCGCTAATTTCTTCGGTTTCTACATTGATTGGTAGTTCAGGAGCGTCAGGCTCAGTCGGTATAGACGGAGGTAGCAGAACGAA
The DNA here is from genome assembly GCA_038206175.1 of Chloroflexia bacterium. Classification (GTDB taxonomy): domain Bacteria; phylum Chloroflexota; class Chloroflexia; order Chloroheliales; family Chloroheliaceae; genus 54-19. The sequence continues at coordinate 4,929 of JBBRBE010000019.1, read as the reverse complement.
GCGGCGATAGAGCAAGCTCCCGTAGATTACCAGCAGTGAAACCCCCGAAATGATGTGCAGCACGGCCAGGACGATCCAACCTTCGCGGGCCTGGGCTTTTGGTCCGGCTTGCATGTCGAAAAGCCCGCTTACCACGCTCAGTACAAGGCCAGCATAGCCCAGACCTAACGCGCCGTTCAGAAAGCCCTCGAACGCGGCCCGCCCCAGCGGTTGACCCGGCAGACGGGTCGGCCACAGGAGGCTCGCTAACAGGCCGAGTGTGCCGACCAGCAACAGGGCTATTGGAAAATGTACCAGGAGCGGATGAACAATCATTCGCGGCTCGATGTCAATCTAGCTTAAGCAGTTTCTTGCAACCCGGCTATTATAACACGCCCTGACTGGGCTGTTCGGTTTAAGCCGATTTCGGCCTGGTCGGTCGGTAGGGGGAACTATCCGGTTTTTATCTCCAGCCAGCTATCTTCGTCTATCTTCGTCTATCTTCACGAATCGAAACGAAGGCGGCGACCTTTCGAGGTTACTACTTGCATTTGATGCTATAATTGCCCTATCAAGAGAAAAGCCGACTGGTTTTCTCTATCCTCTAAAGTTAGTGCTAATCGAAAAATTCTGACGGTTCGCTTACGGTCAAGGCAAACAGGGCTGCTTAAGCATTTACGCTATGAATTCGTCTGGGTAGGTATTGTGCCTGACACGCAGCGTTTGAAAAGTGAAAAGAGCCGGACGCGGCCTCGTCCCGCCGGGCGGTTAGGCAAGCTGTTAAAAGTTTTGCCGGGCGAAGGCCAGACTGTGCTGCTGCTGGGCGGGGCGATCCTGGCAACTGAGGCCGGTTACTGGATGGGTGGTAACGGCGTGGACGGGCTGGTCTTCGGGCGGTTCGGAAGCGGGGTATTGCCCTATCTTTTGATGCTCAAAGGCGTGCTGGCTTTCCTGGCGGTCACTCTTTATAGCCGGTGGTTGGTGCTGTTTAGCCGCACCCGCATGCTCTTTTTGATCACCTTCGCCACCTTGCTTTTGCTCTTGCTGGGCCGTACCGTGATTGCCCTTGATCCGCCGGATTGGTTTTTTTTCGTCCTGTGGCCGCTCTCCTATGTCGTCCCCGATCTGTTTTTAGTGCAGACCTGGGCTTTAGCCGGGGAGTCGTTTGACAGCCGCCAGAATAAACGGTTGTTCCCACTGGTGACGGCTCTGGGGGCGGTCGGGGTGGTGGCCGGAAATTTCCTGACTTACCCTCTGGTACATCTCTTAGGTTCGCCCAACTTACTCCTGGTGTGGGTTGGGCTGGTGCTGTTTGCTTTCGGGTCGCTCTACACGGTGCGGCGACGGGTCGACCGAAATCAAGCCCGGCGGCGTGGTCTTAGCGTGGCGCAGGCCGAGAAAGTCGCCCAGGCCAGCGTGTTAGAAAGCTTGCGGGTAGGCTTTGCGGTCGTGCGCTACTATAAAATCATCGGTCTGATGGTGCTTAGCACCGGCCTGACTTATCTGCTTTATTACGCACTTTTCAAAATCTACGTTACGGAAGTTACCGGCGAATTTATCCGGCAATACCCCAACGAAGCCGAGCGCACCGACGCTATCACCGGCTTTTTCGGCCTCGTGGCCGGGTTTTCAACTCTGCTGGCTTTTGCCCTGGGTCTGTTGGTGGTCAATCGGCTGTTTGCCCGCCTGGGTGTGCGTAATCTCGTACTGGCAATGCCGCTTACAAATCTGCTCGTGTTCGGAGCAATTTTGCTCTTTTCGGGCTTTCAAACGGTGGTTGCGGCCCGCTTCGTCCACCTCTTAATGACCGAGGCAGTCGGCATCAGCGTCAATCAGACGATCTACAACTTGCTGCCACTCGAAACCCGCGAGGCGGCTACCCCTTTTAACAATCAGGGTGTTAGCAAGCAGGGCGGCATTGTGCTGGCCGGGTTTTTACTGCTCCTATCGCTGGTTTCGCTGCAACTGGTGCTGTTTGTGGCTTTCGGGCTGGCTTTGCTGTATCTGTGGCTGGCCTTGCGGATGCGTTCGCTCTACCGGCCTTCTCTCGTCCAACTCTTGCGTGAGGGGCAGCAAAACTTTTTCACTTCCGATGAAGCTGCCCTGGTTTCTGTCTCGGACGAGGCAAGCAGCCCGAATGGGGATAGTCTGCACGCGGCAGTTTCCGGCCTGAGCGATAGTAGCGAAGGCACCCGCCGCCTCAGTGCGGAACTACTGGGTCAGATGGGAACCGCCGATGCCGTGCCGCCTCTGCTGAAAGCGGTGGTGATGGATAACTCGCCCGAAGTGCGCCGCTCGGCAATTTCGGCTCTTGTTCAGCTTAAAACACCCTCCGCTTTGCCCAGTCTAGCCCAAAGCTTGAACGACCCGGATGCCGGAGTGCGGGCCGAGGCAGCCCTGGCTCTGCGCCGCCTGGGTTTGCCGCTCGATTACTCTTCGGTGCATTTCCTGGGCCAATCTCTCTCCGACCGCGACCCCCTGGTGCGGCGCGAAGCGGCTCTGACAATGCTGGCTTACGGCCACAAAGGAGAAGCTCTCGTTACGCTGTGGGAGATGAATAACGCCGAGGACGCTCCTAGCCGCAGAGAGGCGGCGGCGGCTTACGGTTATTTCCACGACCGGGTATTGATTCATTGTCTGGCTCAACTGCTGGACGATTTTCAGTCCGAAGTACGTCGGCAAGCGGCGCACAGTCTGGGCCGGGTCGGAGGGCGAGTAGCGATCAAAGCGTTGCTTGAAAATCTGGAAGACCCCGACCCGGCGGTGCGCGAGGAAATCGCCCTGGCTCTGGCCGGACTGCGCCACGAAGCGATTCTGCCTTTGCTCGCGTACCTCTATAGTTCCACCAGTGACGAAGGAGCGGCCTGTGCTTTGCACGGGCTGACGCAGGCAAAAGTCGAGGCCCGACGACAAGGCCAGGCCTGGGCCTGGGAACGCCAGTTGCAAGAACGTCAGGCTCAGGGTGGCCTGGGGCGGGTGCTTCCTCCCGATGAGAGGGTGAGCCGCAAGGGGCAGAGTCGGCTGCCGGAACCGCTCTACCGGGTAGAAGGCCAGGTAATCCCGGCAGAGACGGCAGGCTATTCGACCGGCTTCAAGCTGAGCGAACAGGAAGAAGCCCGCCTTCTGGCTTACGGGCAACGTCAACTTGATCTGGCGGCCCGCTTGGGTGGTTATCTGGCTGCCCTCAATGCCCTTGACCTGGCCGGGCCACGCCTGAGTGCTACCGGCCCAGCGCGGGCCAGGCGCGACCCCCAGAATTTAAGCGTACTGTTAAAATCACTCAAGGAACGTTACGACGCGGCTATTTTGCGAGTGGTGGGAGTGGTCGGCCTCCTGGGAGATGTGGAGGCATTGGCACTGGTTGCCACCGGCTTGCAAGCGCAGGGGCGGCGGGCGGCGCGGTTGCGGGCCGACGCTATCGAGGCGTTGGAAAACTTTGGAGAACCGAACCTGACGCCGCGCCTGGTGTTGTTGCTGGAAGGCCGTGAACCGAACGTGTTGAATGCGCAGAGTCCGGGCCGCACGATGTCTGAAATGTTATTAGAAATCTGGCGCGAACGCGACGCCTGGTTGCAAGCCTGTGTGCTACACGTGATCGGCTTGTTCGAGTTGCGCCGTCTTCGCTCGTTGGTAGCCGAAGCGATCCAGGTCGAAGGCGAAAACGATTATTTGATCGAGGAAACCGGCCAGGAGAGCCTCAAACGGCTGGATGGGTTGTCTACCGTCCTCCCTGTAGTTGGTAGAACCGCCTTGCTTGACCTCCAAAAGGACACTGCCATGTCAATTTCAGCCACTCTTTCTACTATGTCGCGGATTTTACTTTTGCAAAAAGTTCCGATTTTTGCCGGTCTGCGCCCGGAAGATTTGCGCCGGGTAGCTCTGGTCTGCAAAGAACGGCTGTTTGCGCCGGGTGACATCATTTGCTACGAAGATGATCCCGGCGACGAGCTTTACATCGTCGTTTCAGGCCAGGTGCAAGTCGTGACCGGCTTTGGTAGCGAGACGCACCGAGTGCTGGCGATTAACGGCGAAGGCGAAGCAGTCGGAATGATGGCTATTTTAGATGATATTCCTCGTAGCGCAACCCTTCGCGCCCACGGTGGGCCGGTGCGCCTCTTGATCCTTAGTGCAGACGAGTTCAAGCGGATTTTGCGCGAACGCCCTGAAATGGCTGCCGAGGTCATTCGGGTGCTTAGCCGCCTCCTGCGTGACACAAACAAACGCCTCCAGGAAAATCAGGCTCTGAGTGAATAAAGCTCTATATTTTTAATTCCTCAAAGTTAAAGTTTAGTATACAAAGCCCTACCAGCCTTATTTTAAGCATTTCTAGCCTTGCCAAAACCGCCTTGAGAGGGTTAAAATCGGCCTGGAAATAATACTACACTGGTTCTATCCATATCTGGGATGTTCCCGGCAGATTAAGTCAGGAGGATTAATCTGGCCGGAATGCCCTGTTAAGCCTTGAATATACATTTTCTGGTTCTAGCCAACTACCTCACTTGTGCGCGGTGATCCGACCTGGCAAACAGAGATCGGCACTATTTAAATGGGTTGGCAGGTTGATTCATCGCTAAAATAAGCTAAGATTAAGATAAGAATTGAAGCAACAAAAGGAGTTAAAGTAACTTGAAGAGCTTAAATAAGCTGGTTCTGGGTTTCAGTGCGTTGGCCCTGGTTGCCCTGATTGCCATGCTGTTCCTGACAGCGGTGGATGCCCAGGCCGAAGTTGCGGCCCAGGCCACCACGACTGCTGCGACCATCACCACCGCCGCAACTACTACCACCGCCGCGACTACGACGACGGCGGCAGCAACCACAACTGCGGCAACCACCACCGTCGCGGCTACGACTGCCCTAACGACTACGACGACGGCAGCTACCACCACCGCCGCGACTACGACGACCACTGCCGCCGCGACCAAGACAGCAGGTGATCTCACCAAGCTGCCT
>JBBRBE010000018.1:0-52555 GCA_038206175.1 Chloroflexia bacterium | reverse complement strand
TGCCCGGCCTGATAGAACGGCTGGCCCGGTTGCGGCTGGTAATAAGTCGCGTAGGGGTCAGCCACTACCTGAGCCAGCAAGAAACGATAGGGAATAAATTCGTCCGAAACCTGCTGCAATACATTTGCCACATAGTCCGGGCCGATCACAACTACCCGGCGACCACGGAGGCGGGCCAGGCGCACCACCGGAACCATATCTTTATCGCCCGTCACCAGCACGTAAGTACCGACCTGGGGCAAGAGGTGCAAGAAGTCAATGCAGTCTGTCACCATCACCGGATCGGCCAGGCTTTTACCACGACTGGTTTGACCGGCCAGATCGCGGTCGGCGTGGAAAACGGGGGCATAAATCGGTTCAATCCCGGCTTTGTAAACTTCCAGTCGGTCGGCGGTAATATTCCATTCGGCATAAGCGCGGGCGATCACAACCGTGCCATATTGTTGGGCGCGGCGGATCAATACTTCCAGGTCGGGCCGGTTGCTGCCCCGGTCGGCATAGTTGCTGATTACAAGGTTATCCCAGTCAATAAAGAGGGCTACCTGGTCTTGTTCGGGGTTGTTAGGCCCGCCCCGGTTGGGGCTGAACGGGTAAGGGTTGTACTGATAGGCTGCCATAAATGTCTAATGTCCTTTCAATTAAAAGCAACTAACTTTTAGCTTTTAGTTTCTAGCAATTAGCGCGGCTTTTCCTGAAGTCGGGCTTGCTGATTGCGATTTACTAAGGGCTAAGAGTGGTTTGCCAGTGAATTTGACCGTCTCCCAGGGCTGACCTATACTGCGGGTATTGCTCATGATATTCTCAGGCGTGTTGAAACCGGCGGGCAAACCTGGACAGGCTTGACGCCGACGGCGGCTCGATTTATGGCGACAGCTATAAGGGAGGGAGAGGTCACGGTCTTGGCTAAAGATACGAACGGTTCGGGCAAGAAAGGCGGACGCAACGGTGGGCGACTGCCCGACGCTTTGCGCGAGATTCGCCTGACGCCCAATTTTACGGAATGGGCCGAAGGGTCGGTGCTGGTTGAATTCGGCAAAACTCGTGTGCTGTGTACCGCCAGCGTGGACGAGAAATTGCCGCCCTTCCGTATGGGCAAAGGGCTGGGCTGGTTGACAGCGGAATACTCTATGCTGCCGCGTGCGACCCACACGCGCAGCCCACGAGAAGTTACATCGGGTAAGATCGGCGGGCGCACTCACGAGATTCAACGGTTGATTGGCCGTAGTCTGCGGAACGTCCTGGATTTTACCCGCCTGGGCGAACGACAAATTTTGATTGATTGCGATGTGCTGCAAGCCGACGGCGGAACCCGCACGGCGGCAATTACGGGCGGATATGTCGCGCTGGCCCTGGCCTGCAAACGGCTGCAAGCCAAAAATCTGGTGCTGCGTTCGCCCCTCAAAAACCAGATCGCCGCCGTCAGTGTGGGTCTGGTCGGCGGGCAATTCCTGCTCGACCTGGACTACTCCGAAGACAGCAGGGCCGACGTTGATTTTAATGTCGTGGCTCTTGATACGGGCGAACTGGTGGAAGTGCAGGGGACGGCGGAAGGTCAGCCTTTCTCCCGCGACGATCTGGACGACCTGCTCGACCTGGCAAAGGTCGGGCTGGAAGGCTTGTTTGCCGCCCAAAAAGCCGTACTCGAAAACATCTAGCCTTTTTCTGGCCCAAAAGCTCTGCCACCCCGCTACTAACGCCGGGTAGGAGCTTTTTTTAGATCGGCTCTCCTGCTGGCCTGGGTAGGCCAGGGAGTCCAAAGCTGAGGCAACTTTTTTAGAGTTTCCTGCGGGTTGGATTCGCCTTTGGAATTGAATTTTTTCTTCCAGGGCCAAGTGCTAAACGTCCTCCGCCATTGCGAGCAAACTGTGCATCAGCCGGTCGGTGTCTTCGGGACGACTGACCGTGATTCGCAGGTGGTTGGGCAACTCGGTATTGTTCAGGTATTTGACAAAAATACCTTCACGTTCCAATCGCTTTTTGACAGCGAAAGCGTTGCCCCGCACGACTTGGCAGAGAAGAAAGTTGGCCTGTGAGGGGAAAGGTTGCAGAAAATTGAGTTTTCGTAGTTGCCGGAAGAGCCGCCCACGTTCGGTTTTGAGCCAGCCCAGAGCGGTTGTGTAATGTTGGGGATCGTCCAGCGCTGCTTCGGCGGCCAGGCTTTGGGCCACATTCAGGCTCAAAGCTGCCCGCATCTTCCACAGATGCTTCAAAATCTCTTGCGGAAACAGCCCATAGCCGATCCGCAGTCCGGCCAGGCCGGCCCAATGGTTAAAACTACGCAACACTACTAAATTATCAAATTCCGCTACCAGACCGGCAGCGGTGGTTCCTGCAAACTCGTAGAAACTTTCGTCTACGACTACAACGGCGCGACTTTTCAGGAGTTTAACCAGATCGGTCGGCGACGTGGCGTTCCCGGTGGGATTATTGGGGGAGCCGATTAAAATCAGCTTGGTGCGCTCATTTACCGCTTGCAAAATTTCATCAAGTTGCAAGTCAAACGTCTGAGGGTGACGGGCCACTTCGACTACGTTCGCCCCAGCCAGGTTAGCGAACAGTCGGTAGAAATGTACCGTGGGCGGGCAGATAATAACCTCATCCCCCGGCCTCACAAACACCCGCATCATCAGGTCGGTCAGTTCACTCACTCCATTTGCCAGCAAAATCCGCTCACGTTTGACGCCGGTATAGGTTTCTAACCGCGCCCGCACGCCCGTTTGGAGCGGATCAGGGTACATCTGGTACTGATCGAAACTAGCCAACAGTTCCTGTACTCGCACCGAACAACCATAAGGGTTTTCGTTTGCATCCAGTTTGAGTATTTCCTCTAGCGGCATTCCTAACCGCCGACTGGCTACTTTTAACGAGTCCCCTGGTAGATGATTTTCCAATCCCAGTATTTCGGGCCTTACCAGTGCCTCTATGTCGGTGTCGAAAGCCAATGTTTCGACTACTCCTCTGCTTACTTCGTGCTTTCTTTTTCTGACCCCTCAGTGATTACTTAAACACTCAGGGAATCAGGGCCAGGGCTGGCCCGGTCTGTTAATTGCATGTGCCTATGACCGGCCAGTCGCTTAAGAGCCTGCAAAATATTAATCTGATGTAATTTATCTTATCGAAGCAGTATTATCTGCTCGAATTTACTATATCAGTTTTAGGGCAACCAGGTTTACCTTTTTAATTGCCCATTACATTATACAAGAAATAGAATATGTCAACAAGGGGCTAGCGAGTTGGATTTAGGGCCAATACGTTTAGCCAAAACCTCTTTGCCAGGTAAGGGCATTCGTGGCCCTCAGTTTAGTCGGCTTGTACACCATTGTTCAGGGTTTATCAAGTTCGCTTAAGGAAATACTCCTACCGCTATCATTAAATAATATCTCGTCTCGATAGCGGTAGTACCATTGAGGCCATCCGGTTTTATCTGATAACTTAGTAAGTGAAGTCATTAAAAACTCTGCCAGCCTTACATCGTACCCTTTAGTTAAAAGTGCTGGAATCACAAGTAGTATAGTAAATGAAAAAATTGAAAAAGTTAATATCAGAGCAGATATTACTCTAAGAATAGTTATTTTATACCTTAGGCTGAAAAATAATGTAATCGAACTAACAAGAACCAGCCAATTTCCACCATAATTCCCGGCAATAAAGTTTTAGTAAGATTTGCCGGTTTTGATGGTCTTTCGTTACTCTTTGATTCGTTACTCTTTGAATTGAAGAGCAAATTTGCGTTATAACCAGGAATGTTTTTTCAAAAAAACTCCTCTACTGTCGTTACGTTTTTTGTTTTAGCACAAATAGGGCATTTAGTCATACTTTTAAAGCCTATAACTAGCCTAAAATCACAAACTCTATCACTTCAATTCGCCCATCCGGCAAATAAGGTCAATTAAGTCGCACGCTATTGGGACGGCTGATGCTCCTGCGTAACTCGAAGCCAAGCCAGCATAAAGTTGGTATTGCTACGATATACTCCATTAGCACGAAATAATTCAGCATAACCCCGTAAAGGGTCAGCACTACCACCAGAGTCAGGGCCAGCACTAGCCGAGGACTAAGCCGAGTGCAGAGCCAGGCCAGGCCCAGGAAAGCCGCCGGGTAGACCGTAATGTCGTTGCAAAAGCCGTATTGCGGCAGTACCAGAAGCGTCACCAGGCCCGTCAGACCGATCAGCACCGGTAGCCGCTCAGGACTGTTGCGGTCGCGCCACCACAACCATGCCAGACTCAGCCCGATCCCAACCGCCAGCAACGTCGCCACCGGCACGGCCCAGGCGAGGGATAGCCCGGCCCGACTCAGTAGCCGCTCATCGAAAGAATACATCCCCGGATGCACCCGGCGGTATCCGGCCTGTTCCAGCCATCGCCAGGGCCAGTCGCCCTGCCACAGCATCGGGCCAAGCAGGAGGCTCAGGCCCACCCCCACCCCGCTTACCAGGGCGGGCCAGCGTTGCCGCCCTCCAACCAAACACCACAGCATCAGGAAAGCTACCAGCACGGCCCCGCTCTGCGGTTTGAACAGAGCCAGAGCCACGACTGCGCCTCCGGCCCAGAAATGGCCGCGCCGCAAGAGCAACGCTCCCGATAGGGCGAAAAAAAGCGTGACGACGGTGTATTGACCATACACCAGGGTGAAAAAGAAAGGATAAGCCAGGAAAGCCGCGATATAGGGCAGACAGGCTTGGAGGGGAGAAGTGGCCCGCCAACCGACCAATCGTACCCAGGCCCACACTGCGCCCGCCATTGCAAACTGGTTGATCACGTTCCAGATCGCTTCGGCAAGGGGGTAGTCGAAGGGCGTCAGAGGCAAAACGTACAGAGCCGTAAAAAGCGGGTAATTAAAACTAAGCTGGTCTTCCACTTCCGGCCCGAAAACCTGTCCGGCGAAAGCGACCTGAATACCGTTGGTGACTTCCTGAGAATATGGGTCACGATGCTCGAAAACCATCTGGCGGGTGGCGTACCAGACGACGAAGAAATCACCCGCCGAAATTCTACGCGAGGTTTGCAAACTGTAAACCAGACCGACATCGAGCAGAAATATAATTACCAGCCCGAACACGATCAGACGGCGGCGCAAGAGTAGCGGTTTAGGCGATTGAGGCGGGGCAGCGACTAGAATTTGAGTGTCCATAATTGCCTTGTGATGTAACGATTGGTGATTAGCAATTTAGCGGTTAGCCAGAACCTGTATTTTTAGCCCGCTCTTTCGTAGCTAATTATTAGTATTATAGCTACAAGTTAACTGGCTTCTTCTAAAGTACAAGACGGGAGGCGGGCTGTCAACCCCTGGCCGTTCCGTTTAGCGCGGATTGTGGTAGAATGGAATCACCGAACTGAAGGACTAATCTGATCAAACTAAAATAGAATCACCTTAGCTTATGGAGGAACGTAGTAATGCGTAAACCTGCTGATAATTCTTTGATTGATTGGCTGGGCGCGGCGACCGAAGACCTGGCCGACTCCCTGGCCCGCCTCAACCGCCATCTCGATCAGCGCGAGACTAATCCGAACTGGAGTCGGCAAGCCGTGCGAGATAGTCTTGACCTTTTGAGCTTGCGCCGCTGGGCTTTCCTTTTGCCGGGCGGTGGCGCAGTGCGAAGAGGTCGAGTACCCCGGATCATCCGTCCCGCGGACAATTCCAGCATTTATCGCAACCCGCCTTCGCCGCGCCGGGGGGTTTACCCGGCCACGCCACCCAGAGGGGTCTATCCCGCCGTGGAAGAAGTCGAAAGTTAAACCTTTTTGTTAGGTCTGCTCTCTGAAAAAACAGACCCACTTCATCACTTCGAGCGAACGTCCTGGCTATAACGATGAACAAGGGTCTTAAGATCTTACACGTTTCGGTCGTCTACGGAAACGGAAGCGGCGGCGCAGCCTTGATCGTGGACAGCCTTTGCCGGGTGCTGGAAAGCCACGGCCACCGCAACGCCGTGCTATACGACCAGCAAGCGGGGACGCTACCGAGGGCCGACCGCCAGACTTTAGGACTACCGGGCCTGTGTGAGGCGACTCTCCGGCCCGACCGGGCGAAACTGGCCGGACTGGAAGCCTGGCTAGACGAGGTGCAACCGGACATTGTACAATTTCATCAGGTCGAGAATTTTCATCTGGTGCGAGAGTTGGCCCGCCGCTATCCCAGCGTACTGTATATCTATAATCACCTGCTGACCTGTCCATCCGGCACGCGCTACTGGGCCGGGCCGGGCCAACTCTGTGCGCTCACGACCGGCCCGGCCTGTTTGCTCAACCATTACACCCAGAGGTGTGGCAGCCGACGGCCTCAGAAGGTATTAAGCAACTACTGGAAAACCGTCCAGAGTTTCCAGGCGGCCCAGGCAGTCGGGCAGGTCGTGGTTATTTCGGATTACATGAAGGAAACGCTGGTGGCGGCGGGCTACCCGGCCCAACGAGTTCGCACGATTTACGCCCTTACGCCCTCGATCCTGGCTCCTGCCGAGCCGACTGTGCCGCCCTCGGAAGAAAACTTGCTCCTTTTCGCCGGACGTGTCACCGAGATCAAAGGGCTGGAAGTATTGATCGAAGCTCTGCCGCTCCTTAAAAGCCCCTGGCGACTGGCGGTGGCAGGAGACGGCTATCGCCTTCCGGCAGCCCAGGCGCGGGCCGGGCGGCTCGGACTGAGCGACCGCATCGAATTTATCCGATGGGTTCCAAACGAAGGAATGGCCGATCTCTACCGGCGGGCTTCACTGGTAGTAGTACCTTCGATCTACCCCGATCCTTTCGTGCTGGTAGGCATTGAAGCGATGCGCCGGGGCCGTCCTGTAGTAGCTTTCGGGGTCGGAGGTATTCCCGAATGGCTCCAGGACGGCTATAATGGCTTTACCTGCCGCCACCTCGACCGGGCTGATCTGGCCGCCAAGATTGATCTTGTGTTGCAAGACCCGGATTTGGCCGCTCGGCTGGGAGCTAACGGCAAACTCAAGGCCGAGCGCGACTTTAACCCGACTCATATTCTGAGCCAGTTTGAAGAGTGTTACGCCGAGGCGATTGCTCAATATGAAGTTGTTAGTTGTTAGCAGTTTGGTTAATCGGGCCTATTAAAATTCAGAACTGGATTTTATCAGGCTCCCCACAACGGGCTAAAGGATTGTTCGGAATGCAGACTCTGGGTACAAAGCCGGTCAAGCCGCCTCCTTTAGCGACATCCGGCCTCAATTTGCTGGTCGTGACGCAGAATTTGCCGCCCGCGATCTGTGGCGTTGGCGATTACGCGACCCTTTTTGCCCGCGAACTGGCCCGGCAAAGACCGGAGGGCCAGATCAGCTTCCTGGCCCGTCGTCCGTTGCCCGGCGAAGCCGATCTGAGTGAATGGCTGGACGGATTTCGGCTGTACCGGGTGGCTCCGCCTTTTTGGAGCGTTCAGGCTCTGCCAGCGATCCTACGAGCGACCAGAGAGAGCGGAGCGCGGAGCGTCCATCTGCATTACGTGCCACAGATGTATGCCCGCGCCGGGGTCGGGCTGGCAGTTGGGCTGTACGGGTTGTGGCTGCGACTGAGCGGGCGACACCTGACCGTCACCTTTCACGAACTTTATGTCCGGTGGCAACCGAGCCTGAAATGGTCGCTGATCTCGCTGTGCCAGAGGCTAACCTTCCTGGGGCTGTTGCTGGCCGCTCACGAAATCGTAGTTACAACCGAGGAGCGACAACGGCAGGTTGAAGGCTGGCGGTGGTGGCGCAATTGGCCGCGGTCGCGCCGGTCGCCTGGTAACGTCAGGCTTTCGCCGGTTGGCTCGAATTTCCCTCGCCGGGCGGCGGGCCTGAGCTTGCGCGAACGGACAGAGCTACAACAGAAATGGGCTTTGCCGGGTGGCCCGGAAGGTCTGGTCTTGAGTTGCCTGGGAACGGCCCGTTGGGTCGAAGGGTTCGACTGGCTCTGGGAAAGCTTTCAGGCCGTGCAGATTAGCCATCCCCAGGCCCGCCTCGTGCTGATCGGCCTGGGCCGGGATCGCCTTCCGCCCGGCCATCCTCTGACGAAGCATCCGGCGGTGATTTTCACCGGGGCGTGTCCAGCCAGCGAAGTAAGCGGACTTTTAGAATTAAGCGACCTTTATCTTTTGCCGCTGGACGACGGCGTATCCGGGCGGCGTACCGGGCTGATGGCCGGGCTGGAATACGGTCTGCCGATTGTCAGCACGCATGGCCCCAGCACACCGGCCACCTGGCTCGATACACTTCCGGCCCGGCTATGCTCCCCGACCGAGAAAGCCAGCTTTGTAGGGCAGGTGGCGCACCTGGCAACCCACCCGGACGAGCGCGCCGCGCTGGGCCGAAGGGCCGCCGAATTTTATCGCCAGCATCTGAGTTGGCCGCGAATAGTAGCCGAACAAAGCGACCTTTTTGATTAAAAGCTTCTTTGATTAAAAGCTTCTCGAAACGAAGTTGCATAGGTTCAGGCGAGGAAATGCTTGTCTGGCTTCAGAAGGTTCTTTAAGAGTTGATGCGGGACATAGCGATTAACTTTAGGCAAGGTTTGAAAAAATGCGACAGATCCGTTTTCGTTATCAGCCTGGCCTGACTCAGCGGTTTTTGCCGGTAGTGGTCGTGCTGGGTGCAATGGTTCTGATGGTCGTGCTGGCTAATACTTTTGTCACGGCTAATTTCGATACGCGCAATCTAGCTCTGATCGGTCTGCTGGTAGGCTTACCGGCCTGGGTCTGGATCGTCTTGAACTGGCACAAAGCTTTTTATCTCGTGATGGTGCTGGTGGTGTTCGAGGGGGTCGTGCGGAACCTGACTAACGGAGTGGCGGTACTACTGGTCAAAGATATCGTCATCGGCTTGATCTACCTGGGCTATCTTCGCACTCATCGCTTCAAATTCTTGCAACTGCCCGAATTGCGCCGCTTTAGCCGGGTTTTTATTGCGCTGCTGGTCTACTGCCTCTTTGAAGTATTTAACCCGGCTTCGTCCAACCTGCTGGTCGGCCTGGTCGGGCTTAAAACCCTACTTTATTATGTGCCTCTGCTGTTCGTGGCTTATGAAATATTCGATACTCCGGCCAAAATAGAGCGGTTCGGCGTTTTGCTGCTAATTATGGCCGGGTTCAGTGCGGCCCTGGGGGTTTACCAGTACATCGGCGGCTACGAAGTGATCCGGGTCTTTCAGCCGGTTTACATCCAGAGTGCAACCCGTAATCTAGGAACTTACTACAAATTACCGGGTACTTTTGCCGCACCGGGCAACTTTTCAGCCTACCTGACAATCTGCTTTGTGATCGGAATGGGGCTGCTCTACTCTAAAACCAGCCGTCGCCTGACCGTTTTTAGCATAATCGGGATTCTCATATGCGCCGTCGCGCTGGTTCTGAACATCCAGCGTTCGGCCTGGCTTTTCGCCCTGGTTTGTTTCTTTTTGGGCAGTTTCAACCAGAGCTTTAGCACCTACGTGCGGGTCTTGCGATTGGGACTGGCTGTGCTGGTGATCGGTGCGTTTGGGCTGGCGATTACCTCGAACGACAATCTGGTGGGCGATACTTTTTCGGGCTTCACAACCGGGGGTGCGCTGGAAGGTTATCTATATTACGCGCCTATCGTCCCCCTGACCGGACGGGTCGACGCGATCCTGCACGGCGAGATTCTTGGTAAAGGAATTGGACAGGGTGCGCCAGGGGCCAGATATGTCCGCGAGGACGATACTTTTATCGAGGCTTATCTATCGGTGCTGCTCTACGAATTGGGGCCGGTCGGCACGGTGTTGAGCTTCTGGCTGATCTTTATCGCCGTAGGTATGACCTGGCGGGCCTACCGCCAGATGCAAGGCAATTCCTACCGCAATATCATCTTTTTCATCCTGCTCTGGCAACTTTTCAATATCGGGCTGTGCGTCAGCTACGCGCCGTTATCCGTGCCGCCGACTTCGCTTTTCTTCTGGCTGCTGCCGGGTCTGGCTATGCGGCTAGGCCAGTGGCACACCCAAAACAAAGCCAACTTGCCCGTTACTGGTGAAGCTTCGCGGGTGGCCCCGACAAAGGACGGAGCCTATGCTGCCGTCTGAAAAATTGCGCTGGCCCGCGTCCGATCCACCCACGACAGAGGCCACGATCCAACCGCACCGTCTGCTTATTATAGCGGCGACCGCCCGGCCATATATTGGCGGAACGATCAGTTTTTTGCGTGGCCTTCTGGCGACGCTGGATCGAAGCCGGTTCGAGCCGCACCTGCTTTTTCTGGAAGATGGGCCGCTGGTAGCCGAGTTTAGCCAGGCTTTTCCAGACCTGCCCGTGGCGGTTATTCCAACTGGCCCGACCCGGCAGGTCTGGAAAACCGCCCGCGCTATCGTCGCCTTGCGGCGGTATATCCGGCGGCACGAAATTGAGCTTATCCTGAGCAACGAGGCTAAAACGCACATCTTCGGCGGGTGGGCCGGGCGACCCGAATGCTGGTATAGCCACAGTGCCAGCCCTCGACCTACCCCGATTGATCGGCTGATGAACTTTGTGCCGACCCGCCAGGCGATTACCCACGGCACGTACACCGCCGCCCAGATGAGCCTCTACTATCACCGCCCTGTGGAGATTATCCCGATTGGCCTCGATCCAGGCCGTGCGCTCCAAGACCGGCGACCCGAACTCACCCGCGACTACTCTATCCCACTCGATGCCCCGCTCGTAACGCTGGTGGGCCTTTTGATGCCCTGGAAAGGCCAGGAATATTTTATTCAGGCGGCGGCCCGGTTAGCGACCGAATTTCCTACGGCTCGTTTTCTGATCGTGGGGGAAGCTCCTTTTGAAAATTGCCGCGACTATGCCGCCGATCTCAAACGACTGAGCCAGGAGTTAGGTCTGGACGAACGGCTCTTTTTTCTGGGCCACCGGGCCGATAGCATTGACCTGATGGCGGCCAGCGATATTGTGGTCAACGCTTCGACGATGCCGGAACCGTTCGGGATGGTACTGTTAGAAGCGATGCTGGCCGGGCGGCCTGTGGTAGCGACGCGGGCGGGTGGGCCTCTCGAAATTGTCGTGGAAGGCGAAACGGGCCTCTTAGTAGCGGCGGCAGACCCGGCGGCCCTGGCCCAGGCGGTGGGCAAGTTGCTGGCCGACCCTGCCCGCCGCCGAGCGATGGGCCAGGCCGGACGGCGACGGCTGGAAAAACATTTCGACCTGGCCGAATCTACCCGGCGTTTGGAAAGTGTGCTGGAAGGGGTGTTAAAGTGAGCCAGACCCGCCGCCCCGCCGCCGCTCCAACCCACCTTCATCCCGACCTCGGCGGGCCACCAGTAAAGATGCGGCTGGCCGTTCTGACGACGAATCTAGTGCATACCACCGGCGAGGGGCGCATCCTGGAAAGTCTCCTGAAAGGATTACTGGAACGAGGTTACGCGGTAGACCTTTTTACGACCCACCTGGAATCAGACCTGGCCGCCAGGCCCGGTTTGACCCTGCACAGGATCAAAACCTGGCGGGGCGGCGTGACGGCCATGGTGGTACAATTTGGTCTGCTGGCTCCGCTTTATTTCTGGCGGGCCAGTCGCCACACTCGCTACGACCTTGTGGTCGGCAACAGCCTGAACGTGTATGTGCGGCAAGACCTGAACATCTGCAATTTTTGTCATAACGCCTGGCAAAAGCTGCCCGAAAGCGTCGAGCGTCGAGCCGGATGGCGCGGTCTGGTCAGTGGTTTCTTGCGGTGGTACTGGGCCTGGGCCGAGCGTCGCCTCTTTCCGCGTCTGGCCCGCCAGGTGCTGGCCGATTCGCAACTGACAAAGGCCGGACTGGAAAACGAGGCCGCTTTCCCGGCGGGTCAGGTCGAGGTGATGACCAACGGGGTAGACCTGGCCGAATTTAGCCCTGTTGAATCAGCCTCACGCCGGGAGGAATTGCAAAGAGAGTTGGGGTTGCCGGTAGACCCGGCTAAAATCTACCTCGTCTTCGTGGGCGACCTGAGTTCACCCCGCAAAGGACTGCAAAACCTTCTCCGCGCCGTGCACAACCTGAGCGACCCGCGTCTGCACCTGATTGTCGCGGGTAATCGGGCGGGCAATATTTTCGAGGCGCAGGTGGAAAGGTTGGGTCTGACCGGGGCAGTCAGCTTTGTCGGCCATCAGGCGCGGGTGGCCGAGGTTTACCGGGCGGGAGATTTACTGGTCTTTCCAACTCTATTCGAGCCGTGGGGCCTGGTGGTGGGCGAGGCAATGGCCTGTGGTCTGCCGGTAATTACGACCGGACAGTGCGGGGCAGCTGAAATGATCACGCCGGGCCAGGATGGGCTAATCGTGGCCGACCCACACGACCTGACCGCCCTCCAGGAGGCTATTCGCGACCTGACTGCCGACCCGGCCCGGCTCAAAGAGTGGGGTCGGCAAGCCCGCCTCAAATCGCTTGAATATTCCTGGGAGAGAGTGGTAGACCGGCTGGAAAAGCACCTGCATGAGGCGCTGACGGCCCGGCGGCGCGGCGGGCGATGAAAAGCCCACGGCGAAAGCTGGCCGTGATCGTGAACGGGGCCGAAGAAAGCGCGGCGGCGGTGCGGGCGCGACAACTTCTAATTGCTCTCGGCCCGGAATGGGAAGTGCGCCTGTATTACCGGCAAGCCAGCCGCCGGGCCAGCCTGTTTTATTTTGTGCAAAACCTGCTGGCCTACCGTCCCCGGTTGATTTACCTCGTAGATAGTGCCTTGCCCGGTGCGTTGGCAGTCCTGGCGACTTTTGGGCTTTTACGGGCTAAAATAGTGCTGGACACAGGCGACCTGGGTTACGAACTGGCCCGCGCAACCGGCCTGGCCCAGGGCTGGCGGCTAGGACTGATCGGGTTGACCGAAAAGGCGATCTTGCGGGCCGCCTCGCGTATAATTGTGCGCGGCTCGTTCTACCGCCAATGGCTGGAAGAACGCGGCTACCGGCGGGTTAGCTTTTTGCCGGACGGAGTAGATTGCGACCGCTTCCGACCCTGCACCGGCCCGGAAGAAAGTGCCGCCCTGGACGAGTTGCAGGCTGAACTGGGCCTGGGCCGGGATTTTGTGGTCGGTACAGTCGGTTCGAGCGTCTGGAGTGGGCGGCTAGGGATGGCTTACGGCTGGGATTTACTCGAAGCCCTGGCTCTGCTGCCCGATTTGCCGATGCGAGGTTTGATCATCGCACGAGGCGACGGCCTGGACTACTTGCGCCGCCGGACTGCCGAGTTGGGCCTGGGCCATCGCCTGACCCTGATCGAAGGTGTGCCGCACGAAAAGCTGCCGCTTTACTTAAACCTGATGGACGTGTGCCTCTCCACCCAGACCAATAATTCGGTCGGCTGGGTTCGCACAACCGGCAAGTTACCCGAATACCTGGCCTGTGGCCGCTTTGTGCTGGCAAGCGCAGTAGGCGAGGCCAGCCGAGTGCTGCAACCTTATCCAAACATGCTCTTACCTTACCAGGGCGGAACCAGAGATGCAGACTACCCGACGCGCCTGGCCGAGCGCATCCGCGAATTAGCCACCGATCCGGTGCGGGCCTACCAGGAAGAAGCCGCCACCCTGCCCGCCCTGGCCCGGCGCGAGTTCGATTACCGGGTGTTGCGCGAAGGTTTCCGCGACCTGTTCGAGAGCCTTTAACTAGAACCGGGGCCAGGAGAGCGTGTGAAAGTTACCGTTTTCAGCGACATCAAAACCGAAGGCTTTACCAGTATGAATATCTACGCCACAAAGCTGGTGGAAGCTTTGCAACAAAGCGGCCTCGACGGGTTAGAAGTAGCCGAATTTAGCGTAGATGCTCCCGGCCCCGCTCGCTCGTCTCAGTCTCAATCTCAGTTGGGGCCGGTCAGTCGCTTTGCAGGGCGTTATTTCAAATATCCTCTTTTGATGCAGCCACACCGGGCCGAGATCAACCACGTTAGCGATCATTCTTACGGTTTCCTGACCTATTTTCTGCCCCGCCACCGCACAATTGTCACCTGCCACGATCTGGCACCTCTCTTTGCGGCGACTCCGACCCTGACGGCCCGGCTCAAAATGGGTCTGTGGAAATTTGCCCTGCGCGGCACTTTGCGGGCCGAAAGAATTATCGCCGATTCAAGCAACACTCGCCAGGACTTGTTACGCTACACCAAATATCCGGCTCAACGAGTGCGGGTAATCTATCCGGGACTGGACACTCAGTTCTGCCTCTTGCGCGACGGGTCGGCCCAGGCCCGTTGGGAAGCGGCTTTCCGGCAACAATACCAATTGGAGCAGAGCGAGATCGTGCTACACGTAGGCCGCTATAGCCCACGCAAGAATTTCGAGGGCTTGCTCCAAACCTTCGCCGCTCTGCGTGAGCGTCTTGGCCCGGCCTACCCGGTGCGGTTGCTACAGGTCGGAGGTACTTTTACCGCCCAACACCAGGCTCTGCTGCAAGACCTGGGGCTTGAAGGATATGTTGTCCAAATCCCCTTTTTGCCTCAGCCGGATTTGCCGCGCCTTTATAACCTGGCGGCGGCTTTTGTCTTTCCTTCCCATTACGAAGGGTTTGGCTGGCCCCCCCTGGAAGCAATGGCCTGTGGTACGCCGGTCGTCGCTTCCAATGCCGCGTCGCTGCCGGAAGTGGTCGGCCAGGCCGCGCTGACCTTCGACCCCGAAGATTACCGGGGAATGGCCGAGGCTCTGGCCGCGCTCCTGACCGACCGGGAGCTAAGGGCCAGGATGATCGAGCGAGGTCTGGCGCGGGCCAAAGAGTTTAGCTGGCAAGAGTGCGCGGCCCAGGTGTTGGAGGTTTATCGAGAGGTGCAGCAAAGCGGCCAACCCCTGCCGGGTAAGGGCAAGCATGGCTTCTAAAACCCAGACGGTACTTTTTTATAATCACGGCGGCACGGTTAGCGGAGCCGAAACGGTCTTGCTGGATTTGCTGGCAGGTCTGGCCCGCCCTGCCGCGCCACCCGCTACGCCCCTTCGGGTGATCCTGGTCTGCCCGCAGGAAGGGCCGTTGTGGGAGCGGGCAGGCCGCCTACCCGGTATCGAGCGGAGGACGATCCGTCCTTTGACGGTCGGCTACACCAAAAACCCGCTCGTAGCGATTGGTTATCTCTGGCAACTTTTGCGCGTCGGCTTACGGCTGGTCTGGTTGACCCGACGAAACAAAGTTGAGATTGTCCAGGCTAACTCGATCCGGGGTGGCCTGGTGGCCTGTCTGGTAAGGCCGGTGCTAGGGGCGCGAGTGGTAGTGCATCTGCACGACGCGCTCGGACAAAGCTCAGTTGACCGGCTGATCCGCCGAATATTTGGCGGGCTGGCCTGGCGACTGGTGGCAATTTCGGACTACGTGCGCGAGGCAAGTCTGGCCGGTGGCCCGTATCTGGCCGCGAAATGCCGGACGATCCCGAACGGGGTCGCGCTACAACACTTCGACCCGGCCCGCTTCGACCGACCGGCGGAACGCGCCCGGCTAGAGGCGAACTGGCCGGGTTTAGCGGATTTGAGGGAAACTTCCGGCGAGGCTACCGGGCCGCAGTTATGGCCGCTCCTGGCAATGGTCGGCCAGATTACACCCTGGAAAGGCCAGGCCGAGGCGGTCGAAGCTCTGGCCTTTGTGCGCCAGAGCTTTCCCCGCGCCGGGCTGCTGATCGTCGGCGGCTTGAAATTCGCTCTCAAAAGTGCGCGCTACGACAACCGGGCCTACAAAGCCCGCCTCGATCACTTAATCGAGGAAAAAGGGTTGGGCCGGGCCGTCTGGTTTTGCGGCGAACGTGAAGATGTCGCGCCGACCCTGGCCGGGATAGACCTGGTGCTGGTGCCAAGCTGGGCCGAACCTTTTGGGCGAGTGGTGATCGAAGCGATGGCCCTGGAACGCCCGGTGATCGCTACTGAAGTGGGTGGGCCGAGTGAGATTATCGTCTCCGGCCAGAGTGGGCGGCTGGTTCCGCCCCGCGACCCGCAAAAATTAGCCCAGGCCATTACCGATCTGCTGGCCCCGCCTGACCGCTTAGCGCAGATCGGCCAGGCTGCCCGCCGCCGCGTGCAGGAGCAGTTCTCTAGCGAAAGCATGGTAAAGGGGTTTCAGGATTTGTATCGTGAACTTTCTTGAGCAGAAATCTATTGCAAAGTCCCCTGGCATGGCTTATACTCTGCTCATCGCCTTAAAGCAGTATCAACCGGCGTAAATCTCGCGGGACATTTCAAGTAGTTTCAACTGTATCATATTTAATAGCTGGGCATTACACAAGTTTAACCCAAAGGAGTGAACATGAGTTTAAGACGCTGGAACGAGCAGTCCAAGTTCGCCTTCATGCTGCTGTTGGTAAGTGGCCTTTTAGCTTTATTGATTTTGGCTTCGCTGGCGACCAGTTGGGGTACTGCCTACGGTCAGACGACCGGCCCGACTCCGACGACGGCTCCAACCACCGCCGCCCCCACCACTGCCGCTCCAACCACCGCCGCCCCCACCACTGCCGCCCCAACTACGGCGGCTCCGACGACCGCCGCTCCCACCACTGCCGCTCCGACCTCGGCGGCTCCGGTTTCGTCAGCCCCTGGCACGACCACCCAACCGTCCACGCAAGGCCCCGTTGTAGCCGTACCTTCGCTGCCCAATACCGGCGTAGGAGCTGAAACAACCGGAGCAAGCCAGGTCGAACCCTGGAAAGTGCTGGCCCTGGTCGCCCTGAGCCTGGTTATGCTGGCATCGTCGCTGGTACTGGTGCGGACACGGCGCAGAGATAGCGGACGCTAAGAGACATTAAGTTAAGATAAGCAGGTAAATCACACATTGCGTTCTACTCATATGTCACGCTACTATCGCATCTTTGGACTGTTGGCGGGCCTGGGCCTCTTGTGGGGTCTTGGCCCCTGGCATTCGGCCCAGGCTGCCGATGGTTTCGCCGATACTGCTTTTCGGGCGGTCTGGGAACGCACCGATAATCCAATCAGCACTGCTCAGGCTACTCGTACCTGGCTGTGGGGGCCAAAACCAGGGCTGGCTCTCTTTGAAGAATACGGCTCACCGGGTAGCACCCGGTTGGTACAGTATTTCGACAAGAGCCGTATGGAAGTTAATCTGCCAGGCGGCGACCGGGCCAGCCAGTGGTATGTCACGAACGGGCTTTTGGCCCGCGAACTGATTAGCGGCCAGCGTCAAACCAGCGACACCACCTTCCGCCAGTTTCCCGCCGCCCGCATACCCAGCGTCGGCGACCCGGACGACCTGGAAGCTCCTACTTACGCCGATCTTGCCAACGTAACGACCCTGGCGGCGGGCCAAAACCGCGCCCCGGCAGCCCTCAATACCCTTCTGAATACAAGTCTCGACCGGCAGGGCCGGGCCAGTTCCGGCGGTTCTGCCGGAGGAACCTACGGCTTGCGGGTGGGTTTTTACGAAAACCAGACCGGCCATAACATCGCTCAACCTTTCTGGGATTTTCTCAATTCAAGCGGCCCGCTCCAGACGGCTCAGGGCGGGTCAACCACTGGTCGCTTGTTCGATCCGCTCTACTTTGCCACAGGCTTGCCCCTCAGCGAACCGTACTGGGTACACGCCAAAGTGGGCGGCAAGGTGCAGGACGTCCTGTTGCAGGTCTTCGAGCGACGATTGCTAACCTATACGCCTGGCAATTCTCCGCAGTGGCGGGTCGAAATGGGCAACATCGGGCAGCATTACTTTAGCTGGCGATACGGCACGCTGGCCGCGTTCTCTTTCGACCCGCGCCACAGCCTGACCGTCACTGCCGGACTGACCGGGCCGATCCTGGAAGGGCAACTGGCAACGCTGGGAGCTAAAAGCTGGTACAGCTATGGTCTTTTCCCAATCGAACAAAACGGTCAGCCGGTGGCAGGCCGGGTGCAAATGGTGCGGACGGGTAAAAACTATGTTTTTGCCGCCGGGCCGGAAACCATCACTGCTTTTCAGGCTCTCGTGCGGGCTACGCCTGCCGGGAGTTACTGGCAGGTCGGCAACGAGCCAAATGTACCCGGTCAGGACGAGGCTGCACCCGAAGAATACGCCCGCCAGTACGAAACGATCCGAGGTGTAATCCGAGAAATTGATCCGACGGCCCGGCTGGTAGGGCCGAACATTCTGAACTGGAATTACACCTGTAACGGCTGTCCCGGCTATGCCCAGGGCGACGGCTGGACGGCTAAGATGATCGCGGCGTTTCAGGCCCAGACCGGACGGGAAATTGATTTCGAGGTCTGGAGCATTCACACCTACGGCCTCAACTGGGCCAAACTGCCCCTGGCCGACTACCGCCAGGATGTCGCCCAGACGGTCGCTTTGCGCGAGTATTTGCGAACTTTACCCAATCAGGCCGGCAAACCGATCTGGATCACCGAGTACGGCGTGATCTGGGGCTACGACGACATCAAGTGGAATAAAGTCGGCGATGAGTGGCGGGCTAAACCGGGTGGAACTTTCCAGCGTCAGGCTCTGCTCGACTATATTCACGGCTATGCCGATTGGCTCAAGGCCAACTCGAACGGTTACGGGATCGAACGGTGGTTTATCTATACTAACTTTGGCTTGCCCGAACCGTATACCGATACTTTCACCGGCATCAGCTTGTTTAGCAGCGCGGCCTCTCCGCAAAGCGAATTAAGCGATTTCGGCGCACTTTTCCGGGCAACCGCCCTTTATCTCAAAAATCCTGCGCCGGGTGGCGCACCCTGATTTGTGTTGAATGTCAGGCTAAATAAAAGCTAAGAATAAGTCTAAAAGCTACACTTGAGCTTATTCTTAGCAGTGTGAAAGGGGTATGGAACATTGCTTATCGCACGCGCCCCTGTTCGGATCAGCTTTGCCGGGGGTGGTACGGATGTGCCGGACTACTATCACCAGTTCGGCGGTACCGTCCTCAGCACCTCGATTGACAAATATTTTTACGTAATCGTCAATTATGTCGGGAGTGGGGCCACCCAGATTATTTCGGCTGACTACAAAACTCTTTTTTCGCTCGACCATCGCAACGGCTACGAAACCGACCTGATCTGGGCGGGCGACCTGGCCCTGCCTAAAGCGGTTCTGGCTCACTTTGGCCTCGACCGGGGCCAGAGCATCTTCTTATCCTGCGAAGTCCCGCCCGGCACGGGCCTCGGTTCGAGCAGTGCCGCCACAGTTTGCCTGATCAAAGCTTTCGCAACCTACCGGGGTCAGGAGATCAACAAGCAGGAAACGGCAGAACTGGCTTCGTACATTGAGATCGAGAAGATGGGCATGCCTATCGGCAAGCAAGACCAGTACGCCTCGGCTTTCGGTGGCCTCAACCAGTTTGATTTCCAATCCGACGGTACAGTTAAGGTTACGCCGCTCCGGCTACCTCAATCTACCATGGACAATTTGCAGGAATGGCTCATGCTGTTCTACACCGGCATCTCGCGTCATAGCACTTCTATTCTGGAAAAGCAAAAAGCTTCGATGAAGCGCGAGGAAAAAGAGGTGCTGGATAATCTGCACGCTCTGAAGGAACTGGTAAAAGCGACACGGGCCAGCCTGGAAGGAGGCGACCTGCCGACTTTTGGAGCTTTGTTAGACGAGGGCTGGCAACGCAAGAAACGCCTGGCGACTAACGTTAGCAGCGAAGCGATCAACGAGACTTACGAAGTAGCTCGCGCTGCCGGGGCTATCGGGGGCAAAATTACCGGCGCGGGCGGTGGAGGGTTTTTGCTGCTGTGCTGCCCACCGGAACACAAAACCGCCGTCGCCGCCGCAATGAGCGCACGCGGCCTCAACCAGATGTACTTCCGTCTGGAAAGCCGGGGCGCACATGTGGTGCTGGACAACCTGGGTTAGGCGGTCACTATCGCTAGTAGCTCGTCCAACCCCTCGATCACGGCATCGGGCCGAATAGCTGGGTTCGGTTCTTCCTGGCGGAACTGGCGGCTCTGTACCGCCCGCATACCCAGGGTTTGCGGCCCCTGAATGTCTTCCACCAACCGATCCCCCACGAAAAGGCACTCCGAAGGCGCAACTCCCAGCCGTTCACACATCGTTTCATAAATAATCGGGGCTGGTTTGCGCCAGCCTATTTCGCACGACAGCAGAGCGGCATCGAACAAATCCAACAAGCCGATCTGCCGAATATTGGTGTAAGCTACTTCCGGCAAATTGCAAAAATTCGAGACAAGGCCCAGGCGGTAGCCTCGTTGCCGCAACGCCGTCAGGGTGGTGAGGGCATCCGGCGCAACCTCGACTAAACGCTCGTAGATTAAATGATGTTCAAGAGCCACCACTTGCTGCATAAAATCAAGGTCGTCGGCCTGGGGGAACCGGGCCTCGCGGAAGGCCGTCTGAATTAGCGGCAAGAATTCCAATTCTTTCTCGGTCTTCTCTTGCCAGGTGCGGGCCATGGCCGACTGCACGTGGGTTTGCCAGGCCGACCGCAGCACCTTGAGAGGCGTTATATCCTGCAAAGCCAGCGGGTTGATCAGCCGGGCATAAACTTCTTCCCAGATTTCCTCGCTGGCTCCTGCCGTAAAATTACCGTGGATCAAGGTGTCGCCGAGGTCGAAAATAACTGCTTTGAGATTCTTCATGTGATAATTTCTTGGCGTCGAACTCTAGCTGAGCTAGGTTTGCTCATAGGCTTCTTGCAAAACTTTGATGTCAAGCTTTTTCATCTGAAGCATGGCCTGGGTGACTCTTTTTGCTTTCTCGTGATCTTTGTCCTGGAGCATCTGGAGCAAAACAGAAGGAACGATTTGCCACGACAGGCCGTACCTGTCTTTAAGCCAACCGCATTGCTGGATATTTCCGCCTGCCGAAAGCTTGTCCCAGAAAGTGTCTAGTTCCTCCTGCGTCTCGCAATTTACCGCGAACGAGATAGCCTCGGTAAATTTAAACTCCGGGCTACCGTTTATGGCGGTAAATTCCTGCCCCTCAATCTCGAAGGATATGGTCATCACTGTTCCCGCCCGGTCAGGCTCTGCTTCTCCATAGCGAATAATATCGCCAATTTTTGAGTCGCTAAAAATCGAGGTATAAAAGTTCGCGGCTTCTTCCGCCTGAGTATCGAACCACAAAAACGGCGTTATTTTCTGCATAGCTCCTGATCCTTTCTGCGTGCTTGTTCTAATATCAGCCCTTTAGCCTATAGGGAGAATATCCCACTACTTAATCATTGCCAGGCGGAAAAAGTGTCAGAGAGTAGAACTTTTAGCTGTAGAAGGGATTGAGCTTCAAGAGTAGTTGCCGTCGGCCAGCCGAACCGAAACATCCCCGGCCTGTACAGGCTGAACCTGGCCCGCTTCGTCCTGCACCAATAGCGCACCGGAAGGGTCTACGCCGACCGCCTGACCGTGCAACTCCGGCCCGGCCAGGCTTGTTACTCGCACGGCCCGCCCGACTGTCACCAACCGCTCGGCCCATTCTTGCCGCACATCTTCCGGCGCAGTGATCAGTCGATGGCGATAGTGCGTCCAGGCGGTCAGGGTTGCCGCCAGAAAGCTTTCGCGCTCGACCGGCCCGACTTCCGGCCCGGTCAGGTTAGTCGCCTTATCGCCTAGACCGGCCTGAGTCAGGTCGTCCTCACTCAGAGCCGTATTGAGGCCAAAACCCAGAGCCAGCCAGTCCTGGTCACGTCCTGGCCCTAAGCCCCGCTCGACCTCGGCCAGAATACCACAGCACTTGCGACCTTCCCGCAACAGGTCGTTCGGCCATTTCAGGTCGAGGGTCAGACCGCTTTCGAGCCGGGCCGCCTGTTGGAGCGACAGAGCCAGAGCCGCCGTGTAGAGGTAAGCTCGTTCGAGCGGCAACGGCGCAAGCGGCACAGTCAGAGTGCATAGCAACCCACTGGCGAAAGGAGCTTCCCAACTGCGGCCTAACCGACCTCGCCCGGCGGTCTGCTGGTCGGTCAGAAAGATAAACTCGCCTAGCTCTGCGACCGAACGCAACCAGGTGCGGGCCTCGGCATTGGTCGAACCGACGGTCGGGAAGTAGACCAACCGACCGCACCAGGCCGGAGCGACCTTCTCGAAAGAAGAAAGGTTGAAAGCTTCTCGCACACGGTACTCCTTAACCTTCATCCTTCAGCGAACCGCGCCGTTTGACGCCGGGAGGTAGAGTTCCGCCAGGAAAGACCGCTTCCGCCTCTTTCGAGGGCAATTCCGGCAGGTCCACCTGATAAGGCGAAGCATTCCCGCCTTGCTGCTCTTGCCGGGCCGCTCGTTCGCGCTCTCTCTGCAATACTACCGTCAGGGCTTTGTTGCCGATCAAAGCATAAAAAGACATTCCAAACAAAATTACCGGCAGAAAAGCCAGGTAGAACGAAAGCAAGAAAAAGATAGCCATCACCAGACCCAGCCCAAAACTGATCAAAGGATATTTAAGGGCAGCTAGCACTCCGTTGCGCAGCAAAGGCAACAGCCGCACTTTATCCATCCGAGCCGCCAACGGCCAGAGAAAAAGTTGCATGCTGAACCACAGGAAACCTACATAAATCCACAGGAAAAAGAGGTAAGACAGAGGAGTATTCGCCACACTTCCCGAACTGTAAAAAGCCCAGTTGAACAGCAGCAGCACGAAAAAGATCACGTTGATCGAGCCAAGCAGCCAGGCCCGCCGGTAGTTTTGCCGAACTCCACGCCGGAAATCGCCTAATTCCAGTTTCTCGCGCCGGTCAACCTCGGCAGTCAGCGAGTACAAGCCTAACGTGACGGGGGCCACTATAATAACAAGTAGAACCAGGGCCAGCACCGTACCGAGTAACCCGCCCAAAACCAGACTCAGACCCAGCACCGGGATCAAGGCTATACCCCAGGCAAGATTGGCTGTCACCAGCACCAGCAAATTCTCCCACAGGTCGAGCAGGCTTTGCCCCAGTATACGTAACGGCTGCCAGATCAATTTTTTCTCCTCTATACAGGATCGTCCTCGATCCAACTTAACCCGATTATACACTTTTCGGCCTCAACCTGCCAGAACCATTCTAAATTAGAGATAAATAAGAAGGACTGGCTAAGAGTAACTTTTGGGAATCTACAGCGTATTATATAGTGAGAGCAACAAGAGACGACTCGGAGCCATCCGAGACGGCTCGCTCTCAGAGCTAGTCGCCGCAAGGTGAGTAGCCTTACGTTTAACCTCTATTATTCTCCTATAAGATACCTCCTACACAAATAATGCGAGCACACACAGCCTTCGGTAACTGCCCGAAGGCTTTCTTTTTGCCTCGATTTGCCACCAGCCTCTTTTTAAGGTATATCTTCCTTACGAAGCTAGAAATATAGTAAAAGGAGGGGGTATTGACTACCCAGACGTTAAATATACCGATCAGCGACACGAAAGCCCAATACTACGAACACAAAGCCGCCTTCGACGCCGCAATTGCCCGCGTGCTGGAGCGAAGTTGGTTTGTGCTGGGCGAGGAAGGAACGGCTTTCGAGCGCGAATGGGCCGAGTTTTTAGGGGTGAAATTTGCCTTTGGGGTGGCTAACGGAACCGAAGCGATCCAACTTGGCCTGATGGCTTGCGGAGTGAGCCAGGGCGACGAGGTGATTACCAGTCCCCATACGGCTCTTTTCACCCTGCTGGCGATTTCCGGGGTAGGCGCAAAACCAGTGCTGGTAGATATTGACCCGGCGACGGGCCTGCTCGACCCGGCCTTGATCGAAGAAGCGATCACCCACCGGACGCGGGCGATTGTGCCGGTGCATCTTTACGGCCAATCCGCCGACCTCGATCCAATCCTGGCCCTGGCCCGCCGTTATGCCCTTTTTGTGGTAGAAGATAGTTGTCAGGCGCACGGAACCCTTTACAAAGGGCAGGCTACCGGCACTTTCGGGCATATCGGCACTTATAGCTTCTATCCTTCCAAGAATCTCGGCGCGTATGGCGATGGCGGCGCAGTCGTTACCAACGACCCGGCCCTGGCCGCGAAATTAGGCCAGCTTCGCAACGGCGGGCAGCGCGAACGTTACCACCACGACCTGATCGGCCTGAACAGTCGGCTGGACGAGTTACAGGCGGCGGTCTTGCGCGTCAAGTTGCCGCACCTGGCGGGCTGGAACGAAGCCCGACGCGAACGAGCGGCCCTATATAATCGGCTGCTGGCGGATAGTTTCGTGGAACTCCCGGTCGAGCGTGACTATGGGCGGGCAGTCTATCATCTGTACGTGGTAAAAGCAGCCAGCCGAACGGAACGTGACGACCTGCAAAAATTTCTCAAAGAGGGCGGCGTCGGCACAGGCATTCACTACCCGATCCCGGCGCACCTCCAGAAAGCCTACGAATGGCTCGGCCTGCCGCCCGGCAGCCTGCCCCAAACCGAAGCTACCGCCGACCGCATCCTCAGCCTGCCGATGTTCCCCGAACTGCCCCTGGAAGCGGTTGAGGAAGTGTGCAAACTGATTAAAAACTATAAGAGATGAAGCGAACGCGAAGTGAATCTAAAAAGACTAAAAAAATAAGCTTTGGCAAAGCTTATTTTTTTGGCTTGGAAACTCTTTAATAGCCGCTTACTCTTGTAAAAAGCTTTTAACAAATGTAAATATTTCCGCGATTAAGCTTTACCAATTCTGACAACTTTATTTTAACTTTCTTGTCACTGCCTTTGTATTTGTCGGTTACTCTAGGGGTGTCGCCTGACTTACCTACTTCAGTTCACCTCACTCCACTCCACACCAATTCACTTCACTCCATTCAATGCGGTCAGGCCCAGGCCAGGGCGGAAAAACTCCTACCTACCAGCAACGTTTTACTCGAACCCTGGCCTTGATACAGATTATTTCACCTGTGAAAATCAAGAAAGGAAACTTATCGTGCAACTAGCTCTCAAAACATCCCAGCCCCGACCATTAACCAGGAAGAAAGTTAGCTTAATGATTGTGCTGGCTCTCTTACTGTCAGTGTCGGCCAGCTTCCTGGCCTCAGCCGTTTCAGTCCAGGCTGCCACCACCCCTTCAATTAGTGTGACTTATTCTACAATCCGGGCAGGCGTCTTGCCGGAAGTGAACGCGACGGGCTTCGTGGCGGGAGAACGGATTGATCTATGGTTGAGTACGCCGACCGGAATAGCCTACGAATATGGCTTTACCTACGCCGCGAATGATGGCACTTTTAGCGAGTACACTCACGAAATGAAAGTTGAGGATGGCGATAGCGCAGCCGTTACGAAAATCAAGAACATTGATCTGGTTGGGCAATGGGCCATCACTGCGCGAGGCGTTCAAAGCAACACACAAGCTTCAACCGGCTTCGTCGTTGCCAGTGCCACGC
The DNA here is from genome assembly GCA_038206175.1 of Chloroflexia bacterium. Taxonomy (GTDB): domain Bacteria; phylum Chloroflexota; class Chloroflexia; order Chloroheliales; family Chloroheliaceae; genus 54-19. The sequence continues at coordinate 27,438 of JBBRBE010000018.1, read as the reverse complement.
TGCAAGCGACCTACCTTAGCACCTATCAGGGCCAGATTACCGCTACTTTCAACGGGTCCAACTTCTATCCCGGCGAACGAATCAGCCTGTGGGTCACGGATAGTACCGGCAAAGTGATTCCTGCGGGCTATTCCGAAGCTAATAAAGTCGGTCAGATTCCCGCCCTCGACCCCGACCGGGACGAAAGTATCACCAGCCCGGAGAACGTCTTTAGCTTTGAAGGTGCTACCGGCCCGTACCTCGTAACGGCCTATGGCAACACCAGCGGCCAAACCGCTATCGCTCAGCTTCAAGGCTCGTAATCAGGCTTGTAATCAGGCGAACGGAAGCCAACCACAAATTGTACAGAAAAGAAAAACTATAGTTTTTCTTTTCTGTACAATCCTCTAAGCTTGCCAGGAGCCAATTAATCCGTATTTTATCTTTTCTGAAAAGTTAGATTTAGAACCAGCTACCCATCTGGAAAACAAAAACTAGCTGGAAGAGGGTCAGGCCAAAACCCAGGCAACTACCGGCCAGAACCTGACCGAGCGTATGCGCCCGCAGGTAAACTCGCGCCCAGTTGACCAGCCCTAACAGGCCGACCAGAGGCAAAGCCGCCCAGCCAAAAGCGAGGGTGAAAGCGGCAATCGGCCCGCCTAGCCCGGTCGCGTGGACGCTAATTTTCCAGTTGGAGTTTATAACAATAATCGCAATCGTGTTGATGGTATAGCAGGCCAGCACCGCCGTCAGGAGGCCAGGGCCAGAAACCAGCCACAACAGCAGCGTGCCGGTGGCAAAACAGGCAATAGTCAGGCTGAGCGGCAAGGTGCGCTGCTGGCGGACGGCAATGTGAACATCGCTAACCTTGTGCATCAGATGCAAGGCTACCACAATTACGACCGGCAGCACCGCCCCGAACATCACCGCGATCAACAAATTAGGGTTAAACTCGCCTGAGCCGCTCAGGTTGTGTTGCCGGTCGTAAGAGTTCAGAACGAAAAAACAGGGTATTGCCAGAAAAGGCGGAGCGGTTATATTTGTGACAAAGCGGGCGAAGCCTGTCCAGAACAGATTCGGGCTTGCCAGACGCACGGTTTTCTCTAGCTGTACTTGATTAAACATTTTTCCCCTCGGAGATATTTTCAACCTTAGTGGATGGAGTACACCTGAGTATACATACTTCCCTTAATTTAGAACCTATAAAACCTTACCCAATAGATTTAAATGATTGATTAACACCATGTTATCGTTGGGGTTGAGGGTGTTAAAAGAATGTTATCGTCTGGCCAGATGCAAACAAGTAAGGCCGAGCCTACCCTTTCAGCAAGCTTATGATTAGTAACATTAACAAAATAGTGCCAGGCAGAGCATTTTTGGCAAAAAATCCGCCCGGAGAGATCGGGCAGAGCGACGGTGAGATTTGGGGCGGTGAGGGTTTTAGCCTGTGTAAGGCGGAGTTAAGAGAGCTACCGGCAGACCAAGCTTGCGGGCCTGTTCAAAAGCCCCGATAGCCGCCGCCGGACGACCCAGTGCGCGGCAGGCAACCCCCCGCCAGAAGGAAACGGCCCATTCGTCTCCCTCCGGCCAGGCCGTTTCTTCCAGCAGAGCCAGGCTTTCGTCCCAGCGTCCGGCAAAACCTGCCGCAACTGCCCGGCACAGCAAGCTAAGCGGATGAGTTGGGTCGAGGGCGGCGATTTCGTTCAGGCGCACGGCCCCGGCCTCGTCGGGCCGAATGTCGTCCAGTTCGGCCCAGAACAACAACCAGGACGCTCGTAGCTGAAGCGGCTCGAACGCCAGAGCCTGTTTCAAGTCGGCCCGTGTTTCGGCCAGCCTCGATAGAGCCAGGTAATTAATGGCCCGCTCCACCAGCCAGGCGGCTTTTTGGAGAGGCGGTGGCGCAAGGTCCAGGGCAGCCCCAAATGCGGCAACTGCACCTGCATAATCACGCTGCCGGGTACACACTGTGCCACGCACCTCGTAAGCTTCGGCCAGACCTGGCTCAAGCTTGAGAGCAAAAGCGACGTCGGCCAGGGCTGCCCGGTAATCCTGACTGGCACAGGCCAGACGTGACCGCAGTACGAAGCCATCCACCGCGTATGGCCGCAACTTCAGATAGGCCTGGCAATCCACCTGACCCGCCGGAGTCTGACCCAGAGCCAGATAGGTCAGAGCGCGGGCATAATACAGGCGGGCCTCTTTGGGATAGCGTTCCAGGCCACGCGAGAAATTGTCCAGGGCGGCAGCGTATTCTTTCAGGCGATAACGGCACATTCCCAGGCTGTAGAAAAGCGAACGGTGCGAACGAGCCAGGCCCGGCTTGAGCCGTTGAGCCTGCTCGTAATCGGCCAGGGCTGCTTGCCATTCTTCCAGGCGGAAAAGGCATTCGCCACGAGCGAGGTATGCCCGGCCCAGAGAGGGCCAGCTACCAATAGCCCGGTCATAGGCTTTACGAGCCTGGGCCAGTTTTCCTCTTCGCCAGAACCATTGCCCCCACCCTAATTGAGTCAAGCCCCTCGCCCGCTCTAACAGAGACACACCTTTCGTCCTTGCCTTATATTCACACCAGAAAATACTTCCGCCCGCAAAAAATTATAGCACGCCCCTGGCCGGTATTGCACCGCTAAAAGGGCCGGGTTACGCCGCAGAGGATTTGACAGAGCAAGTCTGGCCCGCTAGAATTTCTCATAAGCCAAAAGTTGTTTTCGCATTGTGAAAAGTTGAGGAGGAGAGAAGTTGAATTTGAACACCCACGAGCTTGCTTTTGAATTAATGGAGGCACGGGCTGCCGGGCATCCGGTCGAAATACCCCCTAGTCGGCGTGACGAGAACTTCGACCTTACCACGGCCTATACAGTCGAGCGCGAGATTTTTAGTGAAGTGCAGGCGCGGGGCCGGACTATGAGTGGGCGCAAAATCGGTTTTACCAACCGGGCGGTCTGGCCCAGGCTTGGGCTGGACACGATTGTATGGGGTCGCATGTTCGACAACACGATCCACCCGGCCAGCAGCAACCAGGCGGTATTCTGGCTATCGAAGCTTGTTGCGCCCAAAATCGAGCCAGAAATTGTCTTTAAATTAAGCGGTTCCATCACTCCCCAGATGAGCGAAACCCAGGCCCTCGCCGCAATTGAGTGGTTTGCGCTTGGTTTCGAGATCGTAGACAGCCCTTACCCTGGCTGGAGTTTTAAAGTACCGGATATGGTGGCGGCTTTTGGCTTTCATACCGGCCTGGTGGTGGGCGAACCGCAAACGATAAGCGACGCGGCGCGACTGGCCGAAGAACTGGCGAATTTCAAGCTGATGCTGGCTAAAAACGGCCAGACGGTAGCCGAAGGAACCGGCAGCAACGTTTTTGGTAGCCCGCTGCAATGCCTGATCGAACTGGCCGGGGTACTAGCCCAAAATGGAGCCGAACCCCTGGCGGCAGGTGAAATTATTACTTCCGGCACGATCACCGACGCCCAGTACATCGCTCCCCAGGAAGAATGGTCTGCCGCCGTGACAGGCCTGGCAGTACCAGCCCTAACGCTCCGCTTCGAGACTTCCGAGCAAGCCTAGCGTCTTTCAGCATAGACTTTAGAAAGGACTTTTGCCCATGACCTCCCAGAGTGTGGCGACGCCGACGTATCCGGCGGGTATCGAGATTTTAGGGCCAGTGACAGACGAATTTGCCGAAATTTTGACTCCCGAAGCGATGGGGTTTATTGCAAAACTCGTGCGAACGTTCCGCGACCGCCGCGAAGAGCTTTTGCAAAAGCGGGTCGAACGCCAGGCCCAACTTGACGCCGGAGTTCTGCCGGACTTCTTGCCGCAAACCCGCCAAATCCGCGAAAGCGAATGGACAATTGCGCCGATCCCGGCAGACTTGCAAGACCGGCGGGTGGAAATTACCGGCCCGGTGGACCGCAAAATGATAATTAATGCGCTCAATTCGGGCGCACGGGTCTTTATGGCCGACTTCGAGGATGCTAACTCGCCCACCTGGGAGAACAACATCCAGGGCCAGCGCAATTTGCGCGACGCAATTGATGGCACGATTACTTTTAGCAGCCCGGAAGGGAAATCGTACCGGCTTAACGACCGAGTAGCCGTGCTGATGGTGCGCCCCCGCGGTTGGCACCTTTTCGAGAAGCACGTCTTGATTGACGGGCAGCCCGTTTCGGGCGGGCTATTTGATTTTGGCCTCTACTTCTTCCACAACGCTCGTCGACTCCTGGCAAAGGGCAGTGGCCCTTATTTTTACCTGCCTAAAATGGAAAGCCACCTGGAAGCCCGCCTCTGGAATGACGTGTTTGTACTGGCTCAGACCGAACTAGGTCTACCGCAAGGTACTATCCGGGCAACCGTGCTGATCGAGACAATCCTGGCGGCGTTCGAGATGGATGAGATTTTGTGGGAGTTGCGGGATCATTCGGCGGGCCTCAACTGCGGACGCTGGGATTACATCTTCAACTGTATCAAGAAATTCCGCAATCAGCCTGATTTCCTGCTGCCTGACCGCGCTCTGGTGACAATGACCACTAAATTTATGCGCTCCTACTCGCTACACCTTATCAAAACCTGCCACCGCCGCAACGTGCATGCGATGGGCGGGATGGCAGCCCAGATTCCAATCAAGGGCAACCCGCAGGCTAACGAGGAAGCTTTTGCCAAAGTGCGGGCCGACAAAGACCGCGAGGCTACCGACGGTCACGACGGAACCTGGGTCGCTCATCCGGGTATGGTAGCTCTGGCGACTGAAGCTTTCGACGCGGCGATGAAAACGCCCAACCAGATTGACCGTAAGCGCGAAGATGTGAATGTAAGTGCCGCCGACCTGCGGGCCTTCCCGGATGGTCGGGGCCATATTTCGGAGGGCGGGCTTCGCACTAACATCAGCGTGGGAGTGCAGTATATCGAGTCGTGGCTGCGCGGGTCGGGGGCCGTACCGATCTTTAACCTGATGGAAGATGCCGCAACCGCCGAAATTTCGCGTTCGCAGGTCTGGCAGTGGATCAGACACCCCGAAGGTAAGCTGGACGATGGGCGCAAAGTGACGGTCGAACTCTTCCGCGAATTGATGGCGGACGAGGTGGGGAAAATCCGTACCAGCCTGGGGGAAGAAAGGTTTGCCAGAGGCCGCTACGCCGAGGCGACAGCCCTGCTGGACAAAATTACTACCGACGATACCTTTGTAGATTTCCTGACCTTACCGGGCTACCAGTACCTCGATTAAGCGGCAGCGCGGCCAGAATCAAGGATCGAAAAAGGGTAAACCTGTGCGGGTTTACCCTTTTTCAGAATATAAAGCTTTTTGAATTTCATCGAGTTAGTCAGGCCACCCCTACCGCCGAGCGTTCCAGGTTCTGTTTGAGCCGTACCATTGCCCGGTCAAGCACGCCACTGACGCAAGCTTCGGCGGCTACGATAATCGGGCGGGCAATCATCCCACTAAAACCACGCAAGTATTGCGGGCGAGGCAGGATTTCTAGCCGGAAACCAACCAGGGTCTGGTTCGGGCCGCGTTCCTGGAACCGCCAGACGACTTCGCTATCTACCACGATACCGTTCAGGTTCTGGTTCGGGCCGCTCAAGCGCATAAGACGGTTTGGTTGGTAAGCGCTCATCGTGTAACGCAACCGAATATTGACGCCCATGTAATGTCCGACCGCCACGGCTTTAGTACCGACGCCATAGGGCGGGGGCGTCACGGTCTCGAAGTGGAAGCTTTGGTTCAGGTAGCCCTGACTGTTCCGGCTATCGGCTACATAATCAAATACTTCGCTGATCGGTCGCTCGATTAACACCGTCTTTTCCATCAAGCATACTCTCTTCCTAAATTCCTGTTCCCTACATGTACTGCTACAGTCGGGCCAGTTCCGATCTGTTTACTCCCAGGTTATATTTTGTTACACGTACTGTGCCAGGAATCGTGTTTCCTTCTGATCTCCACCATACTTAGACAAAACCTATATTTAGTCTGTTTCAAAACAATATTAAACGGAAACCGACCGCAAAAGGGTTAAGAAGGAGCGAAGATATAGAGAGGAACTTAATTAAGTTCTACATACGACCGATGTGTAGGCCGTGGCAACTTTTCCGAGCTTTAGGTAAATTGGGTGGTAAACAGGCTCTCCATCCTATGGTAGAAGATTTAAAGACAATCATACCAGTATCAGAGTTATAGTTGAGAATGTTTTAGGCGGTATAGGAAATGAAAATGAACAAGTAATTCAAGCCTTCTAACTCTCCAGGCTAATTCTTTTACAGAAATTATCTTACGCTAACGGTTTAGGTGAAACTTTATGCTAAAAAAGCTGGCTAAAGCAATAGGAGCAGTTGCAATTGGATTATTGGTTTTAACTATTTCAGTTTTTGTTTACCTTTTCTTTTTTGCTCCTGCCGAAAGGTTTTCTATGTATAGTAAGCCACCCGAAATGGTTGCAAATGCTAAAGTCGGTACAAAAGGGACAATAGATCTAAGAAGGTATGACACATCTACTTTGTTGTGTGAGGTCAAAACAGTTGATTTAACACAATGCATCTGGCAAGACAAAACAATACAAATGATAAAATAATAATAAGATTTCCTAATACCAAACAATTGTCACCTAAGGCATCTGGTAACTATTACGAAGTTCGAGTACTTGCAAAACAAGATAAGGTCTTAATAACGGAAATTGTGCGTGTGTACAATATGACTTCTTAATTTGTTCTACTAATGAGAACAGGCATGAAAAAATAACCCACTAGAACGCACATATACTATCCTATCTTCTGCTGTTTCTAAACAGTAACTCCGTTGCACGTTCTCTGCTGCACTATTGTGGTTTGAAGGACAATAAACCATTTTGGTGGGGTACGCCGGGATGGGAGAAAATGCTTACGGCAAATGATGGTAAGAACCGACTGTTGCCTTTTATGTAAAAGATAACTATTTCTACAAGAGTTAGGTGTATAAATGGCAGCTGTATTATCCTGGTTTAATAAAAAGAGTAAGGCTTACAAAGTTTTACTAATCCTCCTTGCTTTAGCTTTAGTTGGGCTGGTTATTAGCTATGTTCTGGTGGAAACAGGGGTTTATTATTTGGCTGGGCCTCAGGTAGAGAAAGATGTTGATTTTGAGTTTATGAATAGATGCGACAAAATTGAGCTAAGGTCAGTGGTGATTGGTTCCTATCAGGATGGTACTGTGGTTAAGACTATTACAGATAAGGCTACTATTTCAGCCATCGGAACTTTTGCTCAAAATCGTACCGAGAAGTGGAAACAGGATTTTAGGAATCCCGGTCATAGGGGTACTTACAGCTTATATGTATATGATAAAACTGGGTTACTTCTGACTTTTCTTGACATAGGTCCAACCTATATAGTAGTAGAAAAGGGAGCCATGATTGGTGGTTGGGTAAAGTTTCTTAGTGAGGATGAAATGAAGTATGTCAAAAATTTGGTAGGTCTTCCGTAAACTTTGAAGCTAATCACAGTACCAGGTTGAGACGTTAATCCAGTTTACTCGTCTCTTATAAATTAAGAAGTTAGCCTGGCTAGATGCTTCGTAGCAGTAGCCCGGCCACAAATTGGCCGGGCCAGGGAACCTTTTGCAGTTCGTGAAATAGGCAGGCAATTCTAAAATAGAATTGCCTGCGCTATGTCTGCCTAAACGCCAGTCAGGGCGCGGCCTTGCTGGAGAATAGTCTGAACTTTATCCGCCGAAGTCGTTTCGGTGTAGACGCGCATAATCGGTTCGGTTCCGCTAAAGCGGATCAACAGCCAGCTTCCATCTTCGCTGTAATATTTAAAACCGTCGTCGTCCCGCATCCGCACCACTGGCATTCCGGCCAGGTCTTGGGCCGGGTTTTGCTTGAGCCGTTCGATAATCGCGGCGCGTTCGGACTGCTCGAACTTAAAATCAATCCGGTCGTAGTAGTGTGGCCCGACTTTCTCGAACAGGTGCGCCAATAGGCCACTGACACTTTTACCTAGCTTGACCATCATTTCAGCGATCATCAAGCCGGAAACGATCCCGTCGCGCTCAGGGATATGACCCCTGAAACCAAAGCCGCCACTCTCTTCGCCGCCGATAATCGCATTTGTCGCCATCATCTTAGGGCCGATATGCTTGAAGCCGACTGGCGTTTCAAATACTTCTACCCCATAAAGCTTGCCTAACTTGTCGGCCATCGAACTGGTCGAAAGTGATTTTACAATTGGGCCGCGTTCGCCGCGCACTTCGAGCATGTAAAGAGCCAGGAGCGCGAAAACCTCAAGCTGGTTCACAAAACGCCCGGTTTCGTCCACAATACCCACCCGGTCGGCGTCGCCATCGTTAGCGATACCCAGGTCAGCCTGACCCTGGCTCATCCGGCTCATCAACTCGGTCAGGTTGCGGGTAATCGGTTCCGGGTTGTGCATACCGGGGAAAGCCGGGTTGCGTTCGCCGTGAAGTTGCGTGACCGCAACGCTACCACCGGCCAGGATACGCGGAAAATAGCCCTGCCCGGCACCGTACATCGAGTCCACCATAATTTTAAGCTGGCTATTGCGGATCGCTTCTAAATCTACAATTTTACTCAATCCAGCGATATAGTTCTCGGCGGGATCGAACATTTCGATCAGGCCGTCTCGCTCGGCCTGAGCCAACGGCATACGTTTGACCGGGTTTTCCAGCCGTTTTTCCAGTTCGGCCACAATTTCAGGCGAGGCCGAGCCGCCGTAATAAGGCTTGAACTTGAAACCGTTATCGGTGGGCGGGTTGTGGCTGGCTGTAATGACCACTCCGGCTCCGGCCTTTTTGTCAATAATGGCGTAGCTCAATACGGGGGTGGGAGCAAAAGTAGGCGTCAGGTAAGTTTTGATGCCGTTGCCAGCCAGAACTTCCGCCACGGCAGCCGCAAAATTCTCCGACGCAAAGCGAGTATCGTAGCCAACCACCACGCCGTCACGGTCGCGGCCTTCGCTTTTGACATAATCGGCTACCGCTTGCGAAACTTTCCGCACGTTATCGAAAGTATAGTCTTCGGCAATCACGGCCCGCCAGCCGTCTGTCCCAAACTTTATCTGTGCCATCTAACTTTGCGTCCTCCTCTAAGTAAGGTCTGGCTCGGTCTACCGCCGCCTCACCCGGTTATAAAAATAGTTTAATAGGATAGCTTTGTTTCATCGCCAGGCTTGATTATGCGTTAAGGGCGGCAGACTGTCAACGCCCTGCCTGGAACCGCCTTCCGGCCAGAGTGTAACGCAATTAACCGGGCAGATCGAACGAATAAGAGTATAATATAATACAACTCTCAAAACAGACCGAGCGAAAGGAGCAATATGTTGTACGGATTGGATTTTGGCACGAGCAATTCGGCTATTTCGCTGGTGACAGACGGAACCGTGCGGGTGCTGCCGGTAGACCCCGGCCAGGCCCGCCCCGAAATTATGAACACCCTGATCTACATCCGGCGCGACGGCGAGATTGCCGTAGGTAAATCGGCCAGCGAAGCTTACTACCGCGATAACGTCGGGCGCGAGGCCGTCAAGCAAAAAATAGCAACCGGGGGTACTTTTACTAACTACATCGTCGAGATCGGCGAAGTCACCTCTCAGATTGTGGTCGAAGTAGACGTAAATCAGCCGGGCCGCTTCTTTCAATCTATTAAATCTTTCCTGGCTGACGAAAGCTACGCCGGTACGGAAGTCTGGGGCCGTTTCTACAGCATCGAAGAACTGGTCGCCCTGTTCCTGCGGATCTTGAAAGAGCGGGCCGACGAGCATGTGGGACACCCAATTGACGGCGTGGTGATGGGCCGTCCGGTTTTCTTCGCCCCTGATGGCGTGGGCGACGACACCGCGCAGGAACGCCTGGCGAATGCAGCGCGACTGGCCGGGTTCAAAGAAGTCCACTTCCAGTACGAACCGGTGGCGGCAGCCCTACATTACGAAGCAGAACTGGTCGAGCGCGAGGAAAATGTGTTAGTCTTCGACTTTGGCGGCGGTACGCTCGATACAACCATTGTGCGGGTGGGGGGGACTCGTAAAGGCCGGGCCGAACGACGCGAAGACATCCTGGCGACCAATGGCCGGGTCATCGGCGGTAACACGCTGGACGAAGAAGTAATGGAGCAAAAGCTCTTCAAGTATTTTGGCGAGGACGCCCGGTGGAGCGAACAGGATTTGCACCTGCCGCACTACATCTTTGGCATGCTCCGACGCTGGTATACGATCCCGAACCTGCAACAGCAGCAACTGTACGCTTTCCTGGACGACGTGAGCCGCTACAGCACTGGCCACAAAGAGATTAAAGCCCTCGAAACGCTCATCCGCAAGAACTATGGCTACGCCCTCTTTCAGGAAATTGAGCGGGCTAAAGTCGCGCTCTCCAGCACCTGGGAAACCCGCCTTACTTTTATACACGAAAATATTGCCATTAGCGAATTCCTGGGCCGTCCCAACTTCGAGCGGATCATTGCCGGGCATCTCCGCCGGATCGAGACCTGTCTGGACGAAACTCTGGCGATGGCCGGGATTGCGCCGGAAAAAATCGGAGCAGTCCTGCGAACCGGCGGCAGCAGTTATATCCCGGTCGTGCAGAAGATGCTCGAACGCAAATTTGGGCGGGAAGCACTCCGCTTTCAGGACGCTTTCTCGAACGTTGCAAGCGGCCTGGGCGTGGCAGCAGCAACCGGACTTTGGAATTAGAATTATTACTTACTATCCTGAGAAATAAAATTGAAAAGGCTTCTTTTCAATTTTATTTCTCATTTTATATTCAGGATTATTTGCTTTGAGGAGGCCAAGAGATGAAAACCCAGGCAGCTATAATTTACCAGATGGAAAAGCCCACGCCCTATGCCGAGTCGGTTCCGCTTGTAGTAGAAGAAATTGAGCTGGCCGGGCCAGGGCCGGGCGAAGTGCTGGTGGAGATGGTCGGGGCCGGGTTGTGCCATAGCGATCTTTCGACTATCAACGGCTCGCGCCCGCGTCCTCTCCCGATGGTGCTGGGCCACGAAGCAAGCGGCATCGTGCGCGAGGTAGGGCCGGGCGTCACAGAATTTGGGCCGGACGACCACGTAGTTTTCTCGTTTGTACCGATGTGTGGACGCTGCCGCTTCTGTGCGATGGGGCGTCCGGCCCTGTGCGAGAACGGTGCGAAAGCCAACCTGGACGGTACGCTTTTGGGTGGCGGGGTGCGTTTCAAGCGGTTGGACGGCCAGGCAGTGCTGCATCATCTGGGAGTAGCGGCTTTTTCACAGTACACCGTAGCCGCGCAGGAATCGCTGATCAAAATCGAAAAAACCATCCCGCTTGAAAAAGCCGCTTTGTTTGGCTGTGCGATCCTGACCGGGGTTGGCGCAGTTATGAACACGGCCAGAGTTGCGCCGGGCGAGCCAGTCGTCATTTTTGGGCTGGGTGGTGTTGGTCTGAGTGCCTTGATGGGAGCCAAACTGGTCGGAGCCTGGCCGATTGTCGTGGTAGATACCCTGCCCGCCAAATTCGAGTTAGCCCGTAGCCTGGGAGCGGATTTTGTGGTAAACGCCAGCGAAACCGACCCGGTGGCCGCCGTCCGCGACCTGACCGGAGGCGGAGCCGAGTACGCTTTCGAGGTGGTAGGCTCGGCCCGCGTGCTGGCTCAGGCATACGAGGCTACCCGGCGCGGCGGTAAGACCGTCAGCGTGGGTCTGCCGCATCCCAATCAGCAGCTATCCATCCAGGCCGTTTCGCTGGTAGCTCAGGAGAAAAGCTTGCTCGGCTCTTATATGGGTTCCGCCGTACCGCGCCGGGATGTACCGCGCCTGATCAACCTGTACCTCGCGGGCAAACTGCCAGTGGACGAATTGCTCAGCCAGACCATTCCGCTCGACGACATCAACGCAGGCTTCGACCGCCTGGCGCAAGGTGCAACCGTGCGCCAACTGATCCAGTTCAGACCGTAATCCTCCCGGTTCGAGCTTTTAGCTGCGCCGCCGCCCTGCCCCGGCGCAACCTGGGAGACACAAATTCATGCAGCCTGATCGCTTTGATTTAGGATGAAAACCGGGTCATTTTGTGATATGCTCTAGTTTCTATATCTGTTTGTAAGCCGCCCTCAGCGAGCGCAATTTATTACTCATTTCGTCCCTACAGAGTGTTTTGCCAGCCAGTTAAGCTAAAGTAAAGAAGGAAGCTATAATATGACCCAACCTGCCCAACCCCGTCCGCGTACTTTGTTTGAGAAAATCTGGGAAGCCCATATCGTGCGCGAAGTGCCAGGCCAGTCCACTATACTCTATATAGACCGTCATCTCGTCCACGAAGTCACCTCGCCCCAGGCTTTCGAGAGCTTGAAACTCCACGGACGCCCGGTGCGTCGTCCTCAGGCCACCTTTGCTGTGATTGACCATAGCGTGCCGACAACTCCAATCGGGGCTTACGGCCTCCGCCACAACGTCCCGGCGGCAGACGAGCAAAACGCCCTGCAAATAAAGACGCTGGAAGAAAATATTCGGGCAACTGGCATTACCCTGTTTGGTCTGGACGACGTGCGAAACGGCATCGTGCATGTTACGGCCCCGGAGCAAGGTTTGACTCTGCCCGGTACGACTGTCGTATGTGGAGATAGTCATACCGCCACTCACGGCGCATTCGGGGCTTTAGCTTTCGGCATCGGTACGAGCGAAGTAGAGCATGTGCTGGCAACCCAGACCCTCCTCCAGGCGCGGCCCCGGACGATGGAAGTACGAGTCGAAGGACGGCTAGGGCTGGGTGTAACGGCTAAAGACCTGATTTTGTATATCATCGGCAAAATCGGTACGGCAGGCGGCAACGGCCACGTAATCGAGTTTAGCGGCCCGGCGGTGCAATTCCTTTCGATGGAAGGGCGCATGACCCTGTGCAATATGGCAATCGAGGCCGGAGCAAAGGCCGGGATGGTCGCGCCGGACGAAACTACCTACGAGTGGATCAAAGGGCGGCCTTACGCGCCGCACGGCCCGCAATGGGAAGAGGCACTGGCGGTCTGGCGGCAATTGCCGACCGACCCAGGAGCCGAGTTTGATAAGAGCGTGACGCTGGATGCTGCCGAGATCGAGCCGCAAGTGACCTGGGGAACTAACCCCGGCATGACGACCGGCGTAAATGGAGCCGTTCCCGACCCACTTTCGTTTGAAGACCAGAACCGCCGCCAGATGGCTTTCCGCGCTTTGCAGTATATGGCCCTGACCCCCGGCACACCGATGACCGACATCACACTTGACCGGGTGTTTATCGGTTCGTGTACTAACAGTCGGCTGGAAGACCTGCGCGAAGCGGCAAAGGTCGTGGCCGGGCGGACGGTTGCGCCGACGGTGCGGGCGATGGTCGTGGCCGGGAGCGGACTGGTCAAGGAGCAAGCCGAGGCCGAAGGGTTGGACAAAATATTCTTAGAGGCTGGCTTCGAGTGGCGCGAACCGGGCTGTAGCATGTGCATCGCCATGAACGGCGATAAGCTGGAAGAGGGCGAACGCTGTGCCAGTACCTCGAACCGCAATTTCGAGGGTCGCCAGGGCAAAGGCGGGCGTACTCACCTGGTCAGCCCGGCGATGGCGGCGGCGGCGGCTATTGCCGGTCACTTCGTGGATGTGCGGAATTTGGCTAAAGATTAAAAGGAGTTGCTAAAAATGGATGCTTTTAAGCCTTTTAACGGCATTGTGATGCCGCTCGACCGCACCAATGTAGATACGGACGCTATAATTCCAGCCCGCTACCTCAAATCTATCCGGCGCACCGGCTTTAGCGAGGCTCTCTTTGGCAACTGGCGGTACCGCGAGGACGGCACGCCCGACCCGGATTTTGTGCTGAACCAACCACGCTACCAGGGAGCCTCCGTCCTCCTGACGCGGGAGAATTTTGGCTGCGGTTCGTCCCGCGAACATGCGCCCTGGGCTTTGCAAGAGTACGGCTTCAAGGTGATTATCGCGCCGGACTACGCCGATATTTTCTACAACAATTCCTTTAACGTCGGGCTGCTACCGATTACGCTCAAGCCAGAAGAAATTGACGAGCTTTTCCAGGAGGTCGAGAACGAGCCGCTTTTTCGCTTGCGGATCAACCTGGAAGACAGTACGATTACCGCGCCCGGTGGTCGGGTCTTTCAATTCGAGATTGACCCGTTCAAGCGGGATGCGCTGCTGAAAGGATTGGATAACATCGGCTGGACGCTTCAATTCGGCGACCTGATCGAGCATTACGAGCAAGGCCACGAAACCGCGCAACCCTGGCTATATGCGGGCAGCAAATAAGATAAAAATACAGCTAACTGTTACAAATATAACCTGTATTTTTATTCGAGGCTTATTTTCAGGCAAAAAGCAAAGTAAGGAGAACGAACCATGAAAACGAGTACGGCTCATGCGGTCTGGGAAGGCCGCATCCGCGACGGCAAAGGCACGATGAAGCTTGACCAGGGCGGCTACGAAGGCCCCTATACCTTTGCTTCACGCTTCGAGCAAGGTAAAGGCACCAGTCCCGAAGAACTGATCGGGGCGGCCCACGCCGGGTGCTTCTCGATGGCCCTCAGTGGCGGCCTGACTCGCGCCGGGTTTACCCCCACCCGCATCCAGACCGACGCCGTGGTTTACCTCGATCAGGTGGACGGCGGATTTGGGATCAGCAAAATCGAGTTGACCACCGAAGCCGAAGTACCGGGCATCGAGGAAGCGGCTTTTCAGCAGGAAGCCCAGACCGCCAAGCAAAACTGCCCGGTCTCCAAAGCCCTGGCCGCCGTCAATATCGAATTGACCGCCCGGTTGGTAAATAAATAGTAAGGTACTTATTTTCGTGGCAAGCAAGGGACAATCCGATTTAGATGAAGAAGGGCGGCGGCGGACGCTCGCGCCCACTTCTCTGGCTCAATATTTGAGCCTCGACTCGTGCGACCGCTTTTTGCGTTTTTATCTTTACAAAGGCCAGACCCAGGCTCTCGTCCGACAGCTTTCCGAAGTCGGGCTGCACCAGCGTCGCGCCCTCCAACCGATTGGCCCCCTGATGGCCGATCTGGGCGACCGAATCGAGGCGGGCGTGCTGGAAGCTCTCGAAAAACAAGGCTATCCAAAGGTTGACCTGACCGACCAGGATGTAGCCGCCACCTTGCGGGCAATCGAGGCAGTCGGGCCGCAACCGACTTACCTATACCAGGCCCAGGTTGCCGGGCGGTTAGGGCCGTGGCTATTCGAGGGCCGGGCCGACCTGCTCCGCGTACACCGCCAGCCAGCCACCGGCCAATTGCAGGTGACGGTCGGCGACGTGAAGGCCACCCGCAAAGACAAAGTGCAGCACCGTTTGCAGGTAGCAACTTACGTGCGACTTTTGCAAGGAATGTTGAGCGCGGCGGGCCTTCAGGCCGACTTTGCCGGTACAGTGGTGCGGCGTGACGCCGACGGAACTCTGCAAGACCCGGAAACAGCCCTCCGCTTCGATCTCGAACCTTATTTCTCGGCTCTCGATCAACTGGCGGTAGCCCCCGACTCGGCTCTGGCCCGCGTGAACGAAACCGGGTTGGCTGATCTGCACTATTACATCAACCAGCGTTGCGATGGCTGCCTGTTCAACCCGGTCTGTATGGTCGAAAGTGCCGGGCGGCAAGATGTCGCCCTCGTGCCGTTTTTAGAAAGTGCCGACAAGCGGGTGCTGGTGCAACACGGTATTCGTAGCGTGTCCGACCTGGCCGGTTTGAAGGAGTTGCCGGTTAAACCTCCTGAAAGCGACGCTGCGCCGGTTTATAATCGGCAGCTTAGTATCGTGCCGGGCCGGGAAGAAGTAGCGGCGGCCCTGGCCGAGACCTGGCCGATTGGCCCGCGCCTCGACCGCTTGATCCAACGCGCTATCCGTATGCAGGCCCGCCGGTTTGGGGCCGGACAAAATCAGCTTTCTTACAGCTTTTTCTTCGATTCGGCCCGTAGCGTCCTGCCGGATGATAAGGAATACCCCGACCTGGTTAAAATCTTCCTGGATGTGCAGACCGACTACCTGGAAGAACGAGTCTACCTGGCCGGAGCGCACATCGTCGGGCCGGGCGGAAGCCGCAGCCTGGTGCAGATGACGCCCGGCGTGCCGACAGCCGAGACCGAACGCGCTCTGTTGGTCGGCTGGGTAAGCCAAATTCTGCTGGCCCTGGGCGAAGTAGCCCGCGACCCGACCGCGACGCCACTGCATCTTTACCTCTACAACCGCCACGACCAGCGATTTCTATTAGAAGCTTTGCGCCGTCATCTGGACGTTTTCGCCACGCTTCCGGCTCTTTATAATCTACTAACCGAGACGCCCGCTCTTACCCAGTCGGCGGTTTCGTTCCTATACGACGAAGTGAAAGAGCAACGCAATCTCGCCAGCACCGGCCACACCCTTCAGGCGGTTGCTACCCAGCTTGGGTTCAAATGGCAGGAAGGGGATTTGCTTTATTACCGCCTGTTCGAGCAGGGTATGTTCGATTACCTGTTGCAGCGCACCGACGATGGCCGTTACATCGAGTCGGCGGCCCGGTTTTATTCTTCGATTCCACTCGAATACGCCTACGCAGCCTGGGGCGTGTTCAAAGAGACCGATTTCAAACCGCAGGTACGGCCCCAGGTGCGGCCTTACTTGCTGGTGACAGCCCAAAACCTGCGCCAGTTTCAGGCTAAACGGCTCGAAGCTCTGGCTTACATCGAAAGCCGCTTTACCCGCAAGAACCGCTTCATCCGTAAAGAACCGCTAGACCTGACCGCCCTCGGTGCGGGAGCGGCCCATCTACCGCCTTTCCGCCGGGTGCTGGAAGAGTTTTTGTACATCGAACATTACGCTAACTTGCAGGAACACCTCGAACTTTTCGGCCAGCCGATCACCCGGCGGGTGCAAGCGGGCCGCGCCCTGCTGGTGCGCTGTATCGGGCTGGAAGACCGCCTCTACCGCAACAAGACGGCTACGCTGGCTCATTTCGAGGCTGATTTTAGCGGGACAGGGCTAGAGCCGGGCGCGGCTTTGCAGCTTAATAAGCTCAAAACCGGCGATTTTGTGGTAGTCAACGGGCTTGAGAAAGAAGGTCGAGCCTGGGAAATCGTGCGCGGACGGATCGGCATAGTGGCCGGGCAGGATGGGGCGCGAATATCGGTGGACCTGAGCGATATGACCTTTTTCAGCCCCAAAAACGCTGCACCCAGGCCAACCGTGCCTTTCCGCTACTCGCACGATAACAAGTTGCGGCCCGAAGCGGGCGAACTTTACAGCCTGGACGAAATGGTGGACGACCTCAACGGCGACAAGCTTCTGGAAGCCTGCCGCAACGCCGAGGCGAATCCCTTCTATCATCTTCTGGCCGCTCCCACCGGGGGCGATGACCTCGACGGACGGCGACCGCTTCCGGCGGGTTTAACCCTGAAGGCCGACGAGTTTGCCGCCCTGGTGCGGAACCTTGAAGGAGAGTTTGCCCCGACCGAAGCGCAGACGGCGGTGATTGCCGGGCATCTGGCGCGGCGGATTTTCCTGGTACAAGGGCCACCCGGAACGGGCAAGAGCCACACCCTCGGCTGGGCCGTCCTCGCCCGCATGTATGCGGCCCGCGCTCTGGGCGGGACTTTGCGGGTGGCGGTCTCCTGCCAGACCCACAATGCAGTCAATATCGTGCTGCAAAGTATTGCGGGCAAACTGGCCCGCCTGGAAGGAACCGCCGCCGAACCGCTTCTGGCCGACTTGCGGCTCTACAAAACCGGCGGCGATGAGAACGAAGGCAATACCGGCCTGGGCGTCGAGCCGCTAGAGCCGTGGGAGCAGCGTCACCGGCTATCCGCTATCCTCAAAGGCCCGCTCGTCGTAATAGGCGGGACACCGGGCGGCCTGCACAAGTTGATGAAACAGCAGACCAAGAACCGGCCCGAAAGCCTGTGGGAGGAAAAACTTTTCGACCTGGTAATCCTGGACGAGGCCAGCCAGATGAACCTGCCGCAGGCACTCCTGGCGACTTCCTGGCTGGGCGAAGACGGACAGCTTATCGTAGTGGGCGACCATCGCCAGATGGCCCCGATCCTGACCCATAGCTGGGCCGAGGAAGACCGCCTGACCAGCCTGACGACGCAACCTTACCGCTCGGTTTTTCAATATCTGGTGGATCAGGGTTTTCCGCGAGTAGCTCTCGATGAGAGTTTTCGGCTGCACCGGGTACAGGCGGCTTTTCTCAACGAGCAGATTTATCGCCACGATGGAATTAATTTTCACTCCCGGCGTCAAAACCGCTTGCCGGAGTGTGCCGACCCGACTCTCTCGCCCTACCTGCGGGCCGTGCTGGACCCGGCCTACCCGGTAGTCGTAATTCAGCACGAGGAAAGAGGTTCGCAACAGGCCAATCCAACCGAAGCGGCCCTGCTTGCGCCGATAGTACAGGCTTGCACCGAGTGGTTGGGCCTGGATGGAGCCGAGGGTATCGGGGTCGTCGTGCCGCATCGCGCCCAAAAAGCGCTCCTGCGGGGAATGTTTCCGCGCCTGGCCGACCGCGACGCCGTTGATACGGTCGAGCGGTTCCAGGGTGACGAACGCGAAGTAATAATTGTTTCGGCCACCGCTTCCGACCCGGATTATGTACTGGCCGAGGCCGAGTTTTTACTCAACCCCAACCGACTCAACGTGGCTCTCTCGCGCCCGCGCAAGAAGCTGATCGTGGTGGCCTCGGCGGTAGTCTTTCAGTTCCTTTCCGCCGATCTGGAAATCTTCGATCAGGCCGTCCTGTGGAAACGCCTCCTGACTGGCTGCGCGACCCGTCCGCTCTGGGCCGGGCCGTATGCGGGTACTACGGTCAAAGTCTTTGGCTGTCAGGCTTGACCCCGATTTTAGTTGCTGTCGGGCCGAATTAGAGCTTGACAAAAATACGTTCGTATTTATAATGGTGCTATGAGAGAACGAGCTAACGCCAGGGATTTAATCTTAAATCGTGCCGTCCAGATGGCCTCAGTTCGAGGTTTGAACGGGCTGACTATCGGCCAACTGGCTGAAGAGTTAAACATGTCTAAAGGAGGAGTATGTGCGCATTTTCCTTCTAAATTAGATTTGCAGTTGGCTGTAGTTGAACGAGCCGCCGAAGTATTTCAGCTTGTAGTGGTAGCACCCGGTCTTGATAAACCGCCTGGCCTGGCCCGCTTACAGGCTCTGGGCGACGCCTGGTTTAACTACATAGTTGCCGGTACTTTCGACGGTGGATGCTTCTTTTCCAATGCTGTTCTGGAATTAGATGATCTGGAAGAAGAGCAATTGTCTCAGGCGGTCAACCAGCAGTATACTCGATTGATTGATTTGATCAAACGGTTAACCACGCAGGCAATCGAGGCGGGCCATCTTCAACCTGAACTAGAAGTTGAGCAATTTGCCTTTGAATACATCAGTTTACTAATGGGTACGCTGCTCTGGCGCGGATTGCAATGTGGCTCTATGGAAGATCGCCTAAAACTGGCGCGGAAAGGGATAAATAATTTGTTGGAGAGAGCAAGCTAATTTTATCCGCAGAAAAATACGAACGTTCGTAATTTATCACGGTTCAATCCAGTCAGGAAAATCGGCAGCTTTTTAGAAAGGAGTTTCAACAAGTGGAAGTAGCAATCTTGCTTTACCGGGGAATGACCGCGCTGGATGCCATTGGCCCTTACGAGGTGTTGCGAATGGTACCAGATTATCAGGTAAAAACAGTGGCCCTAACACCTGGGCCAGTTCAAACTGATGCCGGGTTATGGCTTCTAAATGCCGAATATCAATTGGAGGAAGTCGGCTCGCCTCAAATTATTGTCGTACCCGGTGCAAGTGACATCAGACCGTTGCTCAAAGAAAAGCGGGTAATAGAGTGGCTTCAACAGGCGCATGTTAGCAGCCGCTGGACTATCTCCGTTTGCTCCGGGGCTTTACTTCTAGGACAATCCGGCTTGCTTAAAGGGCATAAAGCTACTACCCACTGGTTGGCCCACGAGAGCTTACGTAATTTTGGAGCAGAGCCGGTCAAAGAGCGCATAGTACGCCAGGGCAAAATTATCACGGCAGCGGGGGTTTCGGCAGGGATAGATCTGGCACTTTCCCTGGTAGCACTTGATCAAAGCGAGGAACTGGCCCGTTCAATCCAACTCGCCATCGAATACGATCCGCAGCCATCTTTCGATAGTGGTAATCCTTCTCAGGTTGAGCCGGTTATTATCGAACGCGCTCGGCAGCTACTTTTACGCTCCAATAGCCCTAAAGGAGTATAACATCTATACCCTGCCTTCTCTTTTAACCCTGTTGGTTAGCGGGGCAGCGTAATCGGGGTAGCGTCTGAGCGGCGCAGGTAAGCCGGTTTGTTGAGAGCGGTTACGTAGACCGTGTAATAATCGCCTTTCGTCTCGTAATATTCAAACTGCTGACCTTTACCGACATAGGCGATAGGCGCACCGTCGGGTTGAGCCAGCAGGGGCGTGTCTTCGCGCAAAACTTCGGCTCCCCGCACACTGGTGACCGCTTTCTCGCGCCCTTCCAGGGCCGGGCGGCTATCGAGAAAGTTTACAATGCCATCGGCGATACCCCGCGCCAGGGTATCTTTGCTATTGAGGATCAGGGCGAGGTCGCCAGGATAGGTCAGGTAGCCAGTTTCCAAAATTATAGCCGGGGTGACTTTGCTGACCGCATGGAGGTGGCGGCGGCTGTTGAAGGCGTAGTAGCCAGTCATATTGCGCGTGATATTACTATCGCGGCGGAGGCCGGTAGCTTTGCCGTAAGCCTCGTAAACCGCGTTCATGAAAGCATCGTCGGTCAGGGGAATCGCGCTGAACCGCGCCCGCGCCGCCTTGTATCCGCCAGGGCCAGTTCCGCTAGGGGCGGCGTCGGCGTGGAGGGCGATAAAAGCGTCGGCGGTATAGCCCACCGGCACGGTTGCCGGTAGCAAATCAGCCTGGATGCCGCGATCCTGGAGCATTTTGACCACCCGCCGGGATAGATCGAGCATCTGGCTCACCTCAGTTACGCCGCCGCCGTGTCCGCCGGTCTGGGTACGTAAAGAAGCCAGTTCGTCGGGCAGGGCTTCGCTTTGCCAGTGGCCCACCTGCACGCCAACTCTGGGTTGGCCCTGCAAACCATAGTTTGTCTTGAGTGGCGGAGTTTTAGTTTGCACCGCGGCGGCTTTGGTGACAGGCAAGCGGGGCAACCCGTTGAGACGGGGTAGCCGAGCCAGTTGCAAGCTATCGGTGAGCGGTGCCTGGGCGACGCTACCCGTCACTTCGTCGCTCAAGGCGGGCGCGTCATCTTCACCCCCCTGAACCGCCCCGACCGGCCCGGAAGTAGGGTTGCTGCCGGGCGTAGGAGTTGGAATAATTGCAGCAGTTTCGATTTGAGGCAGGGGAGAAGGCGACGAAAGCGGCGTAACCGTCGGAGCGACCGGGGCGGCGGTGGGTGGTTCCACTGTCGGGTCGTTGGCCGGGCCGGAAACAGTAATAGTCGGATTAGGACGCCAGGGGCGCGGAGTGCTGGCGGAGTTGGCGGTAGCTGCGGGTTCTCCGGCGCAAGCGGTTAACAGACTGGACAACAAGAAAAGGGCCAGGACAAGCCCCGGTCGTCGCAAACATCTGAATTGCAGGAAACGCAAAATCTTACCTCTTCGATTGCCGATACGATTTTAGAAAGGATTATTTCGCTCTTATTTTACCAGCAATCCAGGCCAGATACTAGCATATTTATTTGATGCTAACAAAACAAGCTTCTCAGCAAAAACTTGAGGAAATTTAGCTTCCCTCAAGTTTTTTGCCGCTTATTCAGATTTTGAGCCAGCAGAAACGATCTGGCTTTAGCAGAAGCAGGCTTAGCTCTGGCGAAGCTTTTGCAACCGCCCGCTATTGGCTTCTACGAAATACAGGTTATTGGCACCATCCACGACTACAGCAAACGGGGCCGCGAAAGGTCCGCCGCCCTGACCGCTATTAGTCCAGGTCGAAAGCACCCGACCATTAGGGTCAAACTTCTGGATACGGTTATTAGAAGTATCGGCGACGTAGATCGCCCCGTCCGGCCCGATGGCAATTCCGCCTGGAAAGGCGAACTGACCGGGAGCCTGACCGTAGTCACCCCAGCGCGTCAAGACCTTGCCGTTGGGATCAAGCTTTTGCACCCGGTGGCCTGCTAACTCTACGCTCAGGTCGAGTACGTACAGGTTGCCCTGGTGATCCACCGTCAGGTCTACCGGCAGATTGAACTGTACCGGACCACCGGGAGTACCGCCGAAGCGGGCCAGAAAACGCCCGGACGGGTCGAACTTCTGCACATTGCTGCGGTTGCTTCCGCTAGTGCTAATTACGTCCACCACATAAACCAGCCCGGCGTTATCTACGGTGATACCTCTGGGCAGACGGAACTGGCCGTTACCGTCGCCCCGGCTACCCCAGGCCGACAAGAACCGCCCGCCGCCGTCGAACTTGACCACGCGTGGCCCGGCAGAGCCTTCGGGCTGGCCTGCATCTACCACGTAGATTACTCCTGCGCCATCTACGGCCAGGCCCACCGGGTTATTTAGCTGGCCCTGGCCGCTATCACCCCAGGCTAACAGCAAGCGACCTTCGGGGTCGAACTTATTCACTTTATGGCTGTCACTGTCCAGCACGTATACATTCCCTTCGCGGTCGAGAACCAGCGCAGTCGGTTGCTTTAGCCCGGCTTTAGCATCACCCTTCCACAACGGCGCAATCTGGGCCGGGGCTGGAGCTTTAGTCGAAGCAGCTTGAGACGGAGCGGTAGTTGCAGCCGGTTTGGGCGTCTGCGTCGCGGGGGCGGCAGTGGTGCGGGCTGGCGTGGGCGAAGTGGCACTTGTAGTCGCAGGCGCAGTTGTTGCAGGCGCGGTTGTCGCAAAGGCCTGGGGTGTGGCAGCAGGAACCTGGGCTACCCCGGTAGTTGACGAACCGGCGGTATTTCCTGGTACAGTCGGAATAAGGGCATTTCGGCCTGAAGTGACGGCCTGGGAAGTATCCGTCCCACCCTCGGAGGAAGGAACACCTACAGCAGCCTGAGCCACGCCCGCCTCGGAAGTAGTAGTTCCATCTTTCTTGGTAATCAAACCACCCCCGGCAGCCCAGCCAATCATAATCATCAGGGCGGTAAAACAAGCACAGGCCCATATAACCAATCCAAAACTAACTTCGTTTTTAGTTGTTTTAGCCGCTTTTCTTATCTGGCGCGGCCTATCTTTCTGAACAATACTCACAAGAACTTCTCCTTAAACCCAACCTAATGGTAAATCTACCCTATCGCACATTGATATCAATATTTATACCTGGCTTGCACCTGAAAATAGTAGCAAAGATGGTGGAGAAAACTTTAGCTCAGCAAAACTGACACGCCAGTAAGTCAGTCATATAAAAATACGTATATGTCAGGAGTTTGGATTTGATCGGAGAAGAAAATAGTTTAAATTGGGCAAAATAATGCGGCCCTTGCGGGCCGCTAACTGGTTTGCGTTAAAAGAGAGTTTTGACTCGCTCGTCGAAACCAACCGAAGTTGGCTGATCAAGTAAGTCGGGTGTAGTTCATTGGGCGGGTTTAAGCTAGACGCGCTTGCCAGAAGGAAGGCAATCCGAAGTCTGGCACTTTTAGCTGGCGGCTATCTTTGATTGTTTGAAGTAGATCAAGAAAACGAACGCTTTCTTGATCTACTTCAGGTTAAATTTTACTGCCCGCGCTGCCGGTAGCGCAGGAAAGGTGGAATATCCAGGTCGTCGTTGACCGCCGGGCGATAAGGCACGGGCGGGGTGGGTTCGGCCTGGGGCTGTGACTGAGGCTGGCGTTCGCGCTCCCGTTCGCGCTCCCGGTCAGTGCCGTAGGCGCGTTCGCGTTCCTGACCATAACCATAGGCCGGTTGCTGAGTGTTACCAAAAGCCCGCGTCATCTGGTTGCCCAGATTCTTGACGTTTGGCTTACGCACGGCATCAAAGCCAGTCGCAATGACGGTCAGCTTGACTTCACCGTTCAGGCGCGGGTCAATCACGGCTCCGACGATGATGTTAGCATCCGGGTCGGCAGCTTGCTGTATAATCTCGGCGGCTTCGTAAACTTCCAAAATACCCAGGTCTTCGCCGCCGGTGATGTTAAACAGCACGCCCCGTGCGCCCTCAATCGAAAGTTCGAGTAACGGGCTTTCGATAGCTTGTTTGGCCGCATCCACACAGCGATTGTCGCCCGTGCCGCGCCCAATCGCCATCAAAGCCGAACCTGCGTCGCTCATAATACTCTTGACGTCGGCAAAGTCCAGATTGATCAGGCCAGGGACGGTAATCAGGTCGGCGATACCCTGGATGCCCTGCCGCAACACGTCGTCGGCAATCCTGAAAGCTTCGACCATCGAAGTTTTTTTGTCCGCCACCTGCAATAGCCGGTCGTTTGGAATTGTAATCAGCGTATCCACATGCTCTTTGAAGCGAGCGATCCCTTCGTCTGCCGAGGCTTTGCGCCGGTTGCCCTCGAACGAGAAAGGCCGGGTAACTACGCCAACCGTCAAAGCTCCAACTTCTTTGGCAATCTGAGCAATGATCGGGGCCGCGCCTGTGCCAGTGCCGCCGCCCATCCCGCAGGTGATAAAAATCATATCGGCGCCGCGCAAAGCGTCGTAAAGCTCTTCGCTGCTCTCCTCCGCCGCTTTCGAGCCTATCACCGGATTGCCGCCTGCCCCCAGCCCTTTCGTCACCTTGTCGCCAATCCGAATCCGGTTAGGGGCTTCGGAATAGAGCAAAGCCTGGGCATCTGTATTCACTACGTAATATTCGACACCTCGCAACTCGCTCTGGATCATGCGGTTAATTGCATTCGAGCCACCGCCGCCCACGCCGACCACCTTGATCTGGGCGAAATTCTCGATCTCGTTGCTGAGTGGCTGATTGTTAAAAGATGGGCCTTGCCCACGTCCATTTGCCATAATAACTCTCCTTCAGGGCGACTCTCACTTGTTGTTTGCCGGGTCGCCAAACGCTAAACCAATATGAGATACCGCCTACCCTTCCCCGGTCTGGCCTCTCTATTACCAGACCCATCCGCGCTACTATCAGTTCTAATTCTAAAATCTGACTGCAAACCTTGTCAGGACTATTCGATTGTTAGGTCTAAGGAGAAAATTCCGCCGAAATTTTCTCTCTCTGATAAGTGTCTCGTAATAACTGTCTCTTTAAGGTCACTTCCTGCCGGAACTGGATTTTCTAAATACTAAAACTTTGGTCTTATTCTTTGGGCTTGGACGGTTAATTCTTTTAGGGCAAGAATTCCCGAAGCCAGCCGCCGAACTTGCGCCCGACCGCCATCTGGGGCCGTCCGCCGCGCCGGGCCGCATCGGGCGCAACTGCCGCGCTCGTGCGCTTTTTGAGACTCCACAGTACCAGACCCACGCTGCTGGCATAAGCCGGTGCGCCCAGGCTATCGGCCAGGCCGCTCAAGCCGCGTGGCACGCCCAGGCGCACCGGTTGCCGCAGCACATGCCCGGCGGCATCGGTGATACCGTTCAGCGTAGCCGTGCCGCCTGTCAGCACCAGGCCCGCCGGGATCATCCCGTCGTAGCCACTCTTCTTAATCTCAGCCTGCACCATGTCGAAAAGTTGGCGGGTGCGGGCGTGAATGACTTCGTTCAGGACGTTGCGCGAGATTAGCTGGGTCTGGCCCGCTTCCAACCCTTCTACTTCTAGCATCTGGTCGGGAGCCAGCACACCATCCTCTTCTTCGGCCTCACTTTCAGCCTGGACGCGAGAACGTAAGTCCAACTTGAGCGGGCCTTTGCCGTAGTAATCGGCGTATAGCCCTTTGTAGGGGCCGGTTACGGAAGCATCGCCGTAGCGAGCTTTGATATTTTCAGCATTTTCAGGCGTAACCCGTAGCACAATCGAGATGTCGTTGGTGATATGGTTGCCGCCAATAGGCAGCACCGCCGTATGCCAGACCGTGCCATCAATGTAAATCGCCAGGTCAGTTGTACCGGCCCCGATGTCTAGCAAACAAACTCCCAGCCGCTTTTCGGCATCACTCAGCACGGCTTCACTGGTCGCCAGTGGAGCCAGCACCAGTTCCTCAACCTCGACGCCGGTACGCTGCACCGCTTTAATCAGGTTGTTGAGCGAACTGATCGCCCCGGTCACGATGTGAGTTTCGACTTCCAGCCGATAGCCGCTCATACCGATAGGATCGCGCACGCCATCCTGACCGTCTATAACGAAAGTGCGCGGAATAACGTGCAGCACCTCGCGCCCGGAGGGAATCGAGACCGAACGAGCCGACTCGATGGCCCGGCTAACATCCTCGTGCGTAATATCCCGGTTGGCCTTCGAGACGGCTACCACGCCCCGGCTATTGACCGACGAAACGTGGCTGCCAGTTATACCGACTGTCACCGACCCGACTTTGAAACCAGCCTGCCGCTCGGCGGCTTCGATAGCCTGCCCGATGCTGCGACTGGCCTCCTCGATGTTGACCACCACGCCTTTTTGCATACCCTGGCTGGGCTGAGTGCCAAAGCCCAGGATATTAAGCCGGTTCTCGCCGCTCATCTCACCGATGATAGCGCAACACTTGGCCGTCCCAACATCTAGCCCAACTATTAACTTGTCCTGCTTGTTCGCCATATCCTTACCCTGTCGCTGGCCCGTCACAATCGCCAGTTTCCCACTTTGATTTGGATTTGAACCTTTACTTTTATGGAAGCTGTCTCCGCCACTGGCTAAGGCCTTCTATAATTACCGTTCCGAGCCAGTCTTCAAAGCGTTGAACCAGTTTTTGTTTATCATCTTTATTTGAGAACTGAAAAGCTTCCTTAGACAAAAAGTTCGTAGTATTACCACCAGTATCAGGCCCAAGACTTTTAACCAGAAAAGCTGATACCGCCATGACACCTACAAACTCTTCTCCTAACGCATGAAATGAGACAACCAGGTTTACTTCATCCTTATAGTTATTTTTTACGCTTAACTCTAAAGTGCTTAGATAAACATCTGTGTTGGCCTCATAACCAAGATCGCTAGAGAGTGCTTTTGTTACCCCCTCTAAATACCGACTTTGGTCTTTACTGCTATTGTGTGATACGGCACTGACGTAATTTTGATCGAAGGCAGTAAACTGCTGGTTTAATCCTTCGGCAACAACCTTCAGCCTTTCTTCACCTATAGTTTCCAAGTACCTTGATAAAGCAAAGACCGCCGAATATTCTTGTTCGACTTTTGATAATTTGTTGGCTTTAAGTCTCTCACCGATGGCAACAATAACTTCTTGCAAAGAGCTAAATTCTTTTATTACATTGTCCGAAAGGCTTAATGCCCGTAGAAAGGCTTTTTTCTCTATCTTGGCGAAAAGCTGAATTAGCTCTTTTAGATCGCCATCGTCAGCCTTTTCCAGAGCGTCGAGGTAAGCCGAACGGTCGTCGCGGGTTACCACAAGTGGGAACCAACCAGCTTGCAGGAATACCAGCGAAGCTAAAGCTCTGGCTACGCGCCCGTTGCCATCCTGGAAAGGATGAACCTGGGTGAAACGATGATGCAACCAGGCTGCCTC
>JBBRBE010000017.1:0-53641 GCA_038206175.1 Chloroflexia bacterium | reverse complement strand
TGAGGGCCGCGTCGGTCTGGATGATGTTTTCAATCAGCCGTCCGTTCTGGCTGTTGAGCGTTCGCCCGGTGGCACTGACGACCCCTGCCGTAACGGTATTTTGCAAACCGTTAGGGTTGCCGATGGCGATGACCATCTGGCCGACCCGCAGTTTATCACTGTTGCCCAACTCCACCTGGGGCAGGTCGCGGGCTGTCACCCGGATCACCGCTACATCGGTATCGGCATCCTGGCCGACCAGTGTGGCCGGGTAGTCGGTGCCATCGGCGGTCGTCACTTTCAGGCTCGTCGCCCCGGTTACAACGTGGTTGTTGGTCAGAATAAAGCCGTCCGAAGCGATTACAAAGCCGCTTCCGGCTCCTTGCGCCTGGAAGGGGCCGCCGCTACCATAGCCCCGGTAGCCGCCGCGACCTTGCCGCCCGTTGACTTGCTTGTTAACCGTGATGTTAACGACCGCCGGGCTAACTGTTTCGGCCACCCGCACTACGGCCTGGCTGTAGGTATCCAGAAAATCGGCGGCTTCTTCCGAGGAGGAGAAATGGTTAGAAGCTGTCCCACCCGGACTGGCCGTGCTGCTGCCTGCCGTCGCCGCCGGATTATCTATAAAAGTATACTCGGCCCCCTGTGAAGGGCCAGAATCAGGCTCGAACATATAAATAAACCTTTCTAAAAATAAGAGCGCAAGAAGAAAGATAATAGATAAATAAAAATTACTGCCGGGCAGGGTGCGGCGGTCTGTTCTGTCTGAGGTTTGGGCGGCTGCCTGCGTAGATACGAAGTGAAAATAGCGGCATGGCCGTTTCTGACTGGTAATTAGAGCTATTTTAGCATAAAGTACGTTAGAGCCGTATTATATTTTCGGTCTGCTAGCTAATTCGAGTCGGGTTTTCTTCCTGGTCTTGACATTGCCAGTGGCCTGGTTTACATTGGGGAAGTATGTACACAAAAGTAAAGTAGTTACAAAAAGTGACTATAGAAATTGGCAGGCAGGAAAGAATTTATGTACAATAAAGATTGTCCGGTAGATCGTGCTTTGGAGGTGATGGGCGGTAAGTGGACGCCGCAACTATTGCACGAACTTCTGGGCGGCACCCGGCGTTTTGGTGAATTGCGCAATGCCCTGGCCGGTGTCAGCCCCAAGACCCTGACCGAGCGATTGCGAACCCTGGAAGTGCAAGGAATTGTGGAACGGACTATTTATGCCGAAGTGCCGCCACGGGTGGAATACAAACTTACGCCACACGGTCGGTCGTTGGGCAAGATTATACAGGCGATGCTTGACTGGGGAGCCGTCCAGATAGACCTGGAAAAAGAAAACGGCCTGTTCGAGAAGGAAAAGGAGTACCAGAACGAAAAGGAACTGGTTATTTCTTCACGCTAATCGCTCCGCTAAGGGTAGGTTGCCAGCCTAACGCGGCGTGCGCCTCTTTGGTTTGTTGAAGACGACTCATAACGGACGGGTCGAAAGTAGTCGAACGGCGGGTAGCCATATCCACGTACATGATCAGCCGTTCGTCGCTCGAAGCAAGCTTATGGCTGGTTAGATTTACGATGTAGAACATGAAATGCAGCCGTTTGAGGTCGTAATCTACAAAGCCGCCGTGGACGGCCACTTTATCTCCTTCTTTCAACTCGTTATAGTAGGAAAGGAACTGGCGTAGGGCAAAGGTGCTATGCCCACTGGTCAGGAAATGTTCGCGGGGTAGTCCTAGTTCCTCGAAAAAGCTGCGCCAGCCCAGGTTAGCGATCAGCGTGTAATACATCATGTTGACGTGCCGGTTGCCGTCCAGGTAATCTTCCGGTATTTCCAGTTCAGTTGCCCTGGGTAATTTCAAGACTTGTTCTAGCAGGGCCGTCTCAGCTTCCTGGCGATTATTCATCTTTTTCTTTCCGTTCCCGACTTTTGCTTGCGGGTGATAGCCTACGTCAGGCTAGGCTGACTCAGAGCCAGTCAGGTTAAGCCTTTGCCAGGCTGCTTCGACTTGCTGTTCCGTAGCGGCCAGGTCGCCCTCGTTACCAATTACTACATCGGCCCGCGCAACTTTAAGCTCTTGCGGCGGTTGGGCCTGGATACGCAGCAGAGCTTCTTCTTGGCTGAAATTGTTACGTCGCATGAGGCGTTCGAGTTGTTGCTGAGGGTCACAGGTCACTACCCACACGGCATCCGCCGCTTTGTCCAGGCCGTTTTCCAGCAATTTAATTGCGTCCAGCACGATTACCGGTGCTTCGGCTTCCCGAATCTGGCGCACAATTTCAACTCGCACTCGCGGATGGCTGATTTCTTCCAAGCGGCGGAGTTCGGCAGGGTTGCCAAATACAATCTCACCTAGTTTGCGGCGGTCAATCGCCCGGCGTCCCTCGGCGTCTGGCCCGGCTAACACCTGCTCGCCAAAAGTCGCCACGACCGGCCCGTAAATCGTGCCGCCCGGTTCCATCAAGGCGTGTACCACCCGGTCGGCGTCAATTGTCCAGGCTCCGCGCTCTCGCAGCATCCCGACCACGGCACTTTTGCCGCAAGCAATATTCCCGGTCAGGCCAATGAGATAAACTGCTCGGCCCTGCTTCAAATCCAGTCCTTGTTCCACCTTAGTTACCAACTGCTTCTTCTACCACAAGCAGAAGCTGATCAATAATTTGTTTGAAGTTAGCGTGAGCCTCGAATCCATGTACAACAGAGTTACGTAGCTTCAAGGCATTGCCAAGAAGTTCGTAATCTTTTTCGTCTATAAGACCCAGGAAAGCCAGGTTTTTAATAAGTTGAGCGACAGGTCGTTCATCAAACGCCACATTTTCGCGCAATGCCAGTTCTCGAAGAGCCGCCTCGGTGACAGCCCAGGCCGAAACCAGCGCAGGAGCATCAAATCCAGCCGTTAAAAGAGCTTGCGTCTGTTTTACACCGGAAGCCACTTTTAGGTTTGGCCTGTTACGGTCCAACCCTGTGGTATCATCAACAACCTCACCGGGTTCATTAACTACCACTAGCTCAAAACGCCAATTCTCATTTTCCTGTATGGCTTGAGCTAAAGCTTTTACCTCGCTATCTCCTATCAGCGAAACTCTCGATTTGACTTCAATCACAACCAATTCGTCGTTTTTAATGGCTATCAGGTCAATAGCTTCGCTAAAACTTGAAAGAGAAGGTGGCAATTCGTAGGGTTGAGGTCTTACGTTTACTTTATAACCCTGTAGGCGGTAATGGGCTGAAAGCTCTTCGATACTTTGTTGTTCTAATGTCTGAATTGTTTCACTCATATTTTAGCCTCGTATGATCCGGGGGAAAATCAATCTTGATATAAACAAAGTCTTTGCCCCCTATAATACCCTGCGCCAGTGCCACTGATACATCTTCCAGTTTGAAGGAACTTGCTAAATCTCTTTTTCTACCGTGTGTATCAGTTATTTGTTTGTCATCCAGGTAAATCAGCCCAATAAGCGCATCCTGAATTGGCTTAATCATCTTATATACATCTAAAGAATTATACTCGTAGAAATAAGTAATATCAATTTGTATTTGCTCACTCAGAGGTGGTGCGTTAGAAAGCCAAAGCAATTGAGCCGGCTCGCGTACTTTGTGTTTCCACTGATCTAATTTTTGCCTTCTCCTGGCCTGAAGCGAAACAGGAACCCCTTCAACAATGAATTCAAACGGTAACAATTCTACCACCTGCGGTGTTTGCTCCTTAAGGGCAAAACTACTGCCAGATCATAACGCTAAGCCTAATCAAAGCGAATTGAAAAACTTTTCAATTCGCTTTGATTAGGCTTAGTAGTTTCTAACTCAAAATGTTGCTTAGTAGTTTTTATCGGTCAGCGACGAGGCTAGGGCGACCGCCTAGTTGGTGGTAGGCCCGCTCGAACATCTCGGCGGCGCGGACACTATCGCCACGGGCGCTGAGAGCGCGGGCGTAACGGAAATAAATCTTGCTAAGAAGCTCTTTGGAGGGAGTATGCTCGATTAGTTCGACTGCTTCCTCGAAAAGATGAACGGCGGCTTCGTTATCGCCCTGGGCCGCCAGGAGGCTGGCCCGGCTGCTGAGAACCTGGCCGCGCAGGTTCGGTTCGATCCCGTCCAGGTCCACTTCGATCTGCTGGCTGTAATGCTGGGCGGTTTCGAGGTTGTTCTGCTCCAGGTAAAGGTCGGCCAAGTGCATTGTAGCGGCAGTTTGAACGGTCAGGTCACTGTTCTGGGTGGCAAGCTGCCGGGCAAGTTGGAACTGCTCTTCGGCTTCGGCAAACCGGCGGCCCTCCAGCATAACCACTCCAAAGCCAGAGCGGAGTTCGGCCAACATTCGCAGGTCGGCCAGGCTCTCGTAGAGGGCCAGACTCTTGTTGGCATAAAGCCGGGCCTGGGCCAGATTGCCGGTTTCCCGATAAGTCTGGGCCAGGTTCCAGTACGAAGCGGCCAGCTTTTCCGGTCTGGCACTCTCCTCGGCCAGTTCTAAGGCCCGTCGGTACATCTCGGTAGCCTCGCCATCGTCGCCAAGCTGATGATGCAGCATGGCAAGCTGGCTATAGATACTCAGGCGGAAGTGAAAATCCTTGACAGTGCCGTTTTCGACCGCCAGTAAAGCCAGCCGCAATTGTTCAATCGCTTGCACCGGGCGACCCTGCCGCAATTGCACCAGGCCGCTTAGTTGCCGCACCCGCGCCGTCATTTCGGTGTCGCCGGTTTTTTCGGCCAGTTCGCGGGCGGCGTCCAGTTCTTCCAGGGCCGTAGCAGTCTGGCTCAGGTCGAGGCAAATCTGGGCCAGGCTAAAGTGATAAGTTTTAAGTTGCTCTACGCTTAACTGGCGTACCCGAATTTTAGTAACCAGCAAGTGACGGGCGGCTTCGTAGCGATGCTGTTCGCGCAACACGTGCGCTTCGGTCAGCAGAAAATCCCAGCGGCTAGGCGAATCGGTTTCCGGCCCTTCTTCGGAAATAAGAGTACCTCCACCGCCTGCGCCTGTCCCATTCTGACCGGGGTGGATACCGGTAAGGAGGTAGGACACACTTATGTTCAGGCGGCGGGCGATGTACTCAAGGGCTTTGAGCGACGGCGTAATCTTGCCCCGTTCTATCGAGCTGATATAACTCTTGGAAAAGCGTTCTCCTACCAGGTCTTTCTGGCTCATGCCTTTGTCGGTGCGTGCTTCCCGTATTCGCAGCCCCACAATCGGCGCAAGACCACTCAGGTCAAGAGGTTTATCGGATGTGGTCATGTAGTTCCCCTTATTCGTTTAACAGTGTCCCAAAGAATACCCATTTAACCTAAATTTAGATTTCGCTTGGGGGTTTATCTTCTAAGCGTCGTCTTGTACATTTATTTTAGCACAAAAGCCGCTTTCCACACCTTAAATGTTTTTTATAGTCCTTCTAAATACTCTTTTGCTAAGCGTGAATTCTACTTTTTATTTTAATGAGGAGCCTGGGCTAATCAAGTTATAGGGATGCGGCTTTCGCAAAAATATCTATTTATTTAGCCCTTATTTAGTCCTTGTTTACTTATAATGGCGATACATTGGCCGAGTTAAAGCAACCTTGCAAAAGCCTATTTGTTTTAATACTCTCAATTATAAAGACCATTATGCAATGTATACCACCGCTTTACTCCCTGAAATCCTGAAAATAAAAGCTCAAGCATCTCTAAAAGAAACTTAATGCCTGCAAGTTCCAGATTTTTGACAAACAGCAGACAGGAGACTAAACTGTACTTCTATGTCTAATGAGTTCAAGCTCTGGGAAAGCATATCTGGTAGCGATGAAGTTTTGTCCAAAATGTGGTCGGCCTCTGGCTCTACGCCTGATCGAATATCGAGAGCGTCCTGGCTGCGACCGGGCCGAGGGCGGTTGTGGCTTTATTGATTTCGGCAGATATACGCTGGGCGCGGGTGGCCTGGTAGTGCAGACCGACGAAACCGGGCGGCGGCAAGCCCTCTTAATTCAGCGTGGCGAAGAACCGAACCGGGGAGGTTGGACTATCCCTGGCGGCTTCGTAGAGTTTGACGAGACGGCCCAGGTTGGAGTGGTGCGCGAAGTCGAAGAAGAAACCGGGCTGCACTGCGAAGTTCTGGGACTGGCAGGCTACCGCAACCGGACCGATCCGGGTGATAATACCAGTTACCTGGTTTTCTTGCTCCAGGCGACTGGCGGCCAACTCCGGGCTGAGCCGATCCCGGAAATTATGCAGGCTCGTTTCTTTAGCCTGGAAGAACTGGAAAAGCTCGACCATCTGGCCCCACTCTCATTTGAATTTGCCCGCGCTGCAATCGAGGCTGAAATACGGCCTTTGCAGGCCCGCACTGTTTCCGGCCTAGCCGGTCGTCCGAGTTTTACGGTGTTTATGTAGTTGATTAGCCCTGCGCTTATTAGCAATACCTGGGCTAATCCCTGCTAGCTAGAAGTTAAAAATGAGTGGTTACAATGTTGCGATAGTTGGCCCCGGTGAACTGGCCGGGCAGGAATTACTAAAGTTAATGGCCCAGCGCCGCTTTCCTCTCAACAGCCTGTTGCTTTTAGAGGGGCCAGCCGGATTTGTGACCGGGCGGCGGGTGACATTTGGAGGCCGCGAACTAGAAGTCAAGGAAATTACGACACGCGCTTTTCGTGATACCGATCTAGTCTTTTTTTGTGGCAGCGCGGAACTTGCCAATCAATTTGCCGGGCCGGTCAGCGATAACGGCGCGTTCGTGATTGACCTGAGTGGAGCTTTCCGTGGCGATGACAAAACACCCGGTATCATCCCTGAAATCAACGCCAGCGATATGCAACACCTCAAAAAGCGGCGGGTGGTGGCTTCGCCCAGCCCGGCAGTAATTCAGCTACTTTTACCCCTCAACACTTTTCGGCACTGGACTAGCCTTAAACGAATCGCAGTACATTCTTTCGAGCCGGTCTCGGAGAGCGGGCAGGGCGGTATGGAACTTTTGACCGCCGAGATCAAGCAGGTGATCGAGGGTAAAAACGTCGTGCCGCACCTTTACTCGCACCAGATTGCTTTTAATATGCTGCCCGAAACCGATAACGCCCTGGATACCGGTCTTTCCCGAAGCGAGTGGCGGATTATTCGAGAAGTGCGCCGGGTCTGGAAGTTGCCCGACCTGAACATTATTGTCACCTGTCTGCGTGTACCGCTCCTGATCGGCATTTCCCAATCGGTGCTGGTTGATTTTGGACGGCGCGTTACGCCCGACGAAGTGCGCGAAGTGCTGGGCGATACTCCCGGCGTGCGGCTGTTGGATGACCCTAGCATAAATATGTACCCCCACCCCTGGCAAAGCATCAACGGCGACGATGTCCTGGTAGGGCGGGTGCGCGAAGTAGACCAGGCCCACAATACGCTGGCTCTGTGGAGTACAATGGATAACCTTCGGCGCGGTGGTGCGCTCAATGCCCTCAAAATCGCCGAAAGCGCGATTGAGCAGAAGCTTTTTTAAGAATTAGTTCCCTGTCCGCATGTGGTACTCTTGCCAGGGCGTGCTATAATCAGTATGTTAATTTACATAACGGTTAAGTGAGCCAGAATTTCGTTCCGACCAGGTTCATTTAACTGCTAGTTGCTTTTAACTGCTAATTGCTTTGAAGGAGTAACGGCGCGTGACGACGGGTAACTCGAACGAATTGATGCAGGAGGGTATTCGGCAGGTACGCGAGGGGCGCACCGAAGGAGCTTATGCTACCTTCAAGCAGGTGGTAAGCCGCGACCCGCGCAACGAATTTGCCTGGATTTGGGTTTCCGTTACCAGCCAGGATCGGGCCGAGAAGCGGGCCGCGCTGCAAACGGCCCTGCAAATCAATCCCAACAACCAGCACGCCCGCGAAGCTCTGCGAGTTCTGGACGCCGAAGAAAGAAACTCTATCCCGGCCCGTTCGACCGAAAATGTCGCGCCGCCACCGTTCGATTTTGTCAGTCCTCCCAGGTCTGCCCCCTACAATCCACGCATTGGCGAAGGAGAAGTGATCACCTCGCCGCGTCCGGTCGAACCGCAAGCCCGCCTTACCAGTGTGCCTCCCCCCACCCGCCAGTTTCGCAACCGCCCGGCCAAAGACATCCCTGCCGCCAAAGATACCCAGATGGTCAGCCGTCCCTCGCGTGGTCGGGCTTTTCGCCAGCGTTTGCAGATAACCGCCTTCTTTATAGTAGCAATATTAATTGCCCTGATCGCCGCCTACGTGATCTCGCAAAGCCAGCGCGAACAAAACAACCAGCAAGCTGTCACCGGGCCGCTGCCGACCGCCATTTTGACTGAAACCGCCCCAACCGAAGCTACCACCGCTGCGGCTACCACGACGCTGGCCGATACGCCTATTGTCACGCCAGGTCTGAGCGCACCTCCCGTGGTGGGTTCGCCCCTGGCCGGTGGTAGTCCGGTCGGTCAGGCTACGGTCGCTTCCGGCACGCCGGGTGCGCCCACCCCAGGCCCGACTACGGTAAACGGTACTAACACCCAGCCTACTCCCGCCTCGACTTCCGAAGCCGCTCAGGTTGCCCGCGCTATCGGGACGGCCCGCGACAGCCTGGCGGCAGGTGATTACAAAGCCGCGATTGCGGCTTACCAGCAGGCTGTTGCTACCAG
The DNA here is from genome assembly GCA_038206175.1 of Chloroflexia bacterium. Classification (GTDB taxonomy): domain Bacteria; phylum Chloroflexota; class Chloroflexia; order Chloroheliales; family Chloroheliaceae; genus 54-19. The sequence goes on along the minus strand of JBBRBE010000017.1, from coordinate 45,086 downwards.
TCCACGCAACGTCTCGGCTAACCTGGGCCTGGGAGATGTTTATTTGAAAGCCTCGCCCGCCGATATTCCAGCCGGAACGGATCGCTATGCCGAGGCAGTCAAGGCTTTTCGAGTTGTGACGACTCAATCGCCCAACTGGTCGGGCGGATTTGCCCGCCTGGGCGAGGCTTTGAGCGCCCAGGGCGATACTAAAGCCGCAATCCAGGCTTATAGCAAAAGCCTCGAACTCGACCCGAACGGCCCGGAACGCTGGCTGGCTCTGGCGACGCTCTACGACCGCGATAACCAACCTGAGCAAGCCCGCTTTGCCCGCGACCGCGCCACCAACCTGAGTGCCGCCGCCATCCCTACCACCACCGCGCCGCCCACGACTACCGTCGCCCCCACCACTGCCGCCCCCACCACCGCTGCGCCAGGGCCAGGGCCGACCGCGACCCCTAAACGGTAAGATTAGCGTAGTGGACTGATTAGAGCTAATAACGAAAGCCCGCAAATTTGAATTTGCGGGCTTTCGTTATTACAGGGCCAGGAATAGCAGGCTATTTTTGATTTTCCGAACAAAAGGTCTTGACAGCAACTCGAAAGCCCGCTATACTCAAAACATACTATAGAACAATCGTTCTAGCAGCAATTCTCATTCGATAGTTGACCTCTTCCTGACCGGTTAGGGCGGCTCCATTCGGGGCCGTCCTGATTGCTTTTATAAAAGCAGTTCACAGATTCGTCGGATAGGAATTTAGCGAAGACCCTGGCTAGATCAAACCGGCAAACCGGGCTGCTTCGGTCACTTCCGCCAGGGCCGGGTCGTTTTCCTCCATGCCAATTTCGGCTACCGCCTGGGTAAGTTCGCCAAGAGCGGAAGGCGCGGACGCAGGACGGAGGGAGGCGGCGGAGGGAGGCAAAACCTCCGAAGGCCGCTTTTTGCTTCCGCCCTCTGGCTGGCCGTTTCCGGCTTCGTGTGGCTGTCTAACCTCTTCTACCTCACTCCAAATTTCTGCCTTCTCTGATGGCTCTCCCGTCCGCTCTTCTTCCGGCTTGCGGCCTAAAATCTGGCATAGGAAGCGGTAATAATCCTGAGCGGCGTCGCCGAGGCAGGCGTTCTGGGCGACGTGGCGGCGGGCCTGTTCGCCCAGAGCCTGAGCCAGATCAGGTCGGCGGGCCAGGAGGCGCAAGTATTCTAGCAAAAGCTCTTCTTCCGCTTCATCTACGTCTACTTTGATGCAGGTATCGTCGGGTAATTCCTCGAAAGCCCCGGTGCGCGAAACCAGCACCGGACGGCCCGCGCCCATAATCCGCAGCAGGCTGGCCGAAGTTTCCCCGGCAGTCGGATAGCGCAGATTCAGGCAGCCATCAGCGGCAGCCAGGTAATCTTGCGACCGCTCCATCGAGGTATACCCGGCCAGTTCGACCCGGTTTCCCAGGCCCAACGCTTCGATCATCGCCCGCACATTGTAGTTGGGCGACTCGCTCCCAACCAGCACGAAGCGCGACTGCGGATACTCGCGGCTGAAAGCCCGGAAGGCCCACAGCGCACTATCCAACCTTTTGTAAGGGTTGAGATGACCCAGCGAGACTAGCACGAACTCGTCGTCGGGCAGACCCAACCGGGCGCGGGCCTCGGCCTGGGGAATCAAGGGCGGAAGCGGTACACCCATGCGGGCCACCCCGACCGTTTTAGCCGGGTAAAGCCGTTCGATGGCGGACTGGGCGTGGCGGCTATGTACCAGCACCGCCCGCGCCGCTTCGATAGCTTCCTCGTTGAGCGGGTAGCCAAAAAGCGACTCGGCCAGCTTTCCGCGAATCACCTCGCGGGCAGTCGCTTCGCCTTCCGGCCCGTAGCGACGAGCCATCAATCGAACGTATTCGGCGGCGCGGCCCCGGTTGAGGTACTGCCCGATCATAAAATGATGCAGCACAAAATCGTGCAGCACCAGCACTCCCTGTCCGGCACTCTCTTTTAAAGCCTGGTAGATGTAGGCGTGAGCCGCACTATTGCCCATGTGAAAGAGTGAAATGTCGTACCGCCCGGCCTGCCGTTTGAACTGCCGGGCTGGATAAACCCCGAACTGCTTTTTAAGAGCCGTATTGGTGGGCTGGTAGTCGTCCAGGTACAGGTCAATTTCAGCATAACGGGCCAGGGCTGGCAAAAGCTCTTCGCTGTAATCGCTGATGCCGGACTGCACCGGGTTTAGGGGACTGAAATAAGCTATTTTCACTTTGGCCGTTTCATTTTCTATACTTCATGGTTTATGCTTCATCCTTCAGGAGTCGTCGGGCCTCTTCCAGCACTTTTTCGAGCGTCTTTCGGCGGTCTTGCCGGACACCTTTTTGGACGTGCAACTCGACACCGGGTGCAATTTCGAGCCGTTCCCATTCATCGCCCAACGGCTCATCTTCCTCGTTGGGGTAGAAAGAGGGCGGTTGCATCGCCATCCGTCCGGTTCCTCGCGGCCAGGGTGCGACGTTAGCGTTAATCGGGGTTGGGGTCGGCAATGAATTCTGGGGCATCGGCAAAGGCGTCAGATTAGGCCGTCCTAACGGTCTGACCGGGGTTGGTTCGGTGGGCCGGTAGGTCGGGTTTAGCTGTTGCCGCAGGGCGGTTGGGGCGGGCTGTAAAAGCTGCCCCAGCCTGTCGCCCTCGGTCGGTGGCGTCGGCTCGGCCTGGGACGTTTCGGTTAAACCCACTCGTTGGGCCAGTTCGACTAATTCATCAACCGATTTTGTCGAAAGCAAAGTTTTAATCTCGTTCAAGGGTAAAAACTCCTCTTTAAGCCGCCGGACAAAGGCCAACCGCAGCCAGTGTTCGTATCCGTAACGACTGAACGGCCCCGACCCGATTGGCGGCGGCAGCAAGCCTTCTTTAATATAGTAACGCACCGTTCGTTCGGTCACGTTTGCGGTCCGGCATAACTCTTTTAAGTTATAGCTAATTTTTTCCAATTCCTAGACCTCCTGCTAATTTTATTACTCCCATTCTTATAACATATTGACGTTGTAGTGTCAAATAAATCCTTCTTTTATGCTTAGAACTACCAACCTACTTTTCAACCGGGCTGAGGTGGGCTATACTGGAAAAAATATTACACCAACGCAGCTTGTAATTATTTTTGGAAGAGGCCGGGTGAATGTCTTTCGGCCAGGCCACGAAGGATTTTATTTTGGCTCAAATTTCCAGGGAGCGCACGTCGGTCGCGATCAGGCCGGTCGAACACGTTTATATGAATTACGAAGGGCGACGGGTGCATTACCAGGTGGCCGGGCCAGAGGGAGCGGCGGCTCTGGTCTTACTGCACGGAATTGGCGGTAACGTCAACTGGTGGCAGGAAAACCTGGCCGCGTTCAGTCAGAATTTTCGGACTTACGCCCTGAATTTACCCGGTTTCGGCTATAGCTGGCGGTTGCGCGAACGGCTGACTATCGAAGCTCAGGCTCATTTTGTGGCGGGCTGGCTCCGGCGGATGGGCCTGGAAAGGGTACATTTGCTGGGGCATAGCATGGGCGGGCAGATTGCCGCACGGTTGGCGGCGCAACATCCGGCCCAGGTCGAGCGGTTGGTGCTGGTCGCGCCGAGCGGCCTTTTTACGCCGACCGCCGAGCGGTTGCGTTGGGCCTGGCAAATGCCCAGAGTCCGCGTGCCGCTTCACCAGACCCTGACTATTGCGACCGGCACGCTGCGGACGGATCTGCTGGCTCTTGGCCTGAGCTTGCGGGCGATTATTTCCGACCGGGAAGCGGCTTCCAGCCTGGCGCGTCTTACCGCCCCTACGCTGGTTATCTGGGGTGGAGCCGATGGCGTCCTCCCGCCTTCGCTCGGTTCTCGCACACTCGAATTGATCCGGCAGGCTCCGGCCCGCCTCGAACTGGTCGAACGTGGTACGCACAACGTAATGTTCGACCAGGCCGAAAATTTTAACGCTCTTGTAATAGATTTCTTGAAGGGAACAGCCACACCATGATTTTCCACGAAGAATTCTTGCTGAACTACCCCGTTTCGGAAGCCTGGGAGTTTTTCACCGATTTTCCCGGCCCGATCCAGGTTATGCCCGGCACAACCGAGGTGCGCGAAACCGGCCCGCTCGAATATCTGGGCGCGGCAGTCGTCCATATCGGGCCGTTGCAGTTCCTATTCCGAGGTGAGATCAAAATTGTGCGAATAGATCAGGCTTCCCGCCAGGTAGTGCTGCGCGGCGGAGCCAGCGATCACCATCTGGGCGGGCATTTCAAGGCCACCGCCTACACCCAGACCCTTGCGGTTAACCCTAACTGCACCAGGGTGAAACTGGAAGTCCACGTCGGGTTGGACGGTTTGTTAGGCAAGTTAGGTATGCTGGTTCTCCGGCCCAAAGCACGTAGCATTGTCCGCCACTACGGGATAATGGTGGGCCAGGAACTAGGCCAACGCCGGACGCAGCGCAGCCAGGCTTTAAGAGTTGACGCGGTAAGTCACTAGAAGAGCAGGCATGTTGGGATAAAGAACGGCTTCAAGTGAGCAGTCTATTCCTGACTTAGAAATAAAGTGATTACTTACAGAGAGAGCGGTTACTTACAAAGAAGGTTATTTCGGCTCGGTTTGAGATAAAGCCTGGTTTTTGAGCAAAACTTCGCGCAGCAGGGCGGCATTGTGCATATTATCCCGCAAGCGGACCTCGTAGCGGTGTTTGAGCCAGGTCTGACCGCGTTCCTCGGCCTGCCGGGTCAGGCGATTGGTCAGGCTAACATTTTCTTCTAAAGTTTTAAGGGCTATCCACATCGCCTTTTCAATAGCATCGCTTTGCTCGGCCAGCACGGTATCCACCGAAAAAGCGTGTCCGACCCGGCAGCGAAAGCGTGTTAGAGCTTCCTCTCGCAATTCCCAAAGTACCCCACCGCATTCAGGACAAGAAAAAGAGGATGGAATGCCCGGCTTGGGTTCTTGATGTAAAGTTTTCAGGTCAAACTCGGTCATCTTCGTCTCCATCTGCATGTCGTGCGGAGTCTGCTCGGTATTGTCCACGTTTGCGGTTTCCCCACCGAGACGCACCAAAAGTGGTCCAATCTCGTTCAGCGGCAAGCTGTAGTCTACCTGGACATGGGCCAGGGCATTTTGCGGCATACTGGAATAAAGGGCTTCCTGGGGGTCTTGCACGATAGCGGTGCCGTTACGCCGTTTGATTGCCAGCAACCCGGCGGTTCCATCGTCCAGCGCACCTGTCAGGACGACCCCGACTACCCGTGGCCCGTAGGCGTGGGCGGCAGAGCGAAAGAGAGGATCAAGTGCCGGGCGGTGGCGATTTTCTTTAGGGCCGTGAATTATGCGAATTTTCCCTGGCTCAACTAGAAGATGATAATCGGGCGGCGCGACATAAATCTGGCCCGCTTCGATTGGTGTACCGTCCGCCGGGTTTGAAGTCGGCAAAAGACTAACGCGACTGAGGATAGAGGGTAGCAGGCTGGGAGCTTCGGCGGAAAGGTGCAAAACTATAAATACTGCCGCCGGTAGCCGGGCTGGAAAGTGGCTTACAAGCTTCATTAAGGCTTCTACTCCACCCGCCGAAGCTCCGACCACGATAATATTTTTGTAGGGCGAATCAAAATCTTTGGTCATTGCTGCTTTTTCTTTCCTGAAAAATGAACCGCTAAACCCGGCAATTTAGAAAAAATGCAGCAAGAAAAAGACCAGCGTTTGAGCTGAATCCCAATTTATTCGCCTCAAATAAGTTTTTCTTCCTGGTTTGAAGCCTAACTTTGAAATAGGCCGGGGTAGAGGTTGCTTCAGGTTATGATGAGCTAGCTTCTCGGTCGGCCAGGATCGTAACCTGGGGATGCAGCCGCAGAAACGAGGCTGGAAAATCCGGGCTTACCGGGCCGGTTAACAGGTGCGTCAGGGCTACCGCTTTCGACGGCCCGGTAACAAGTAACAAGACCTGCCGGGAGGCCAGTATAGTAGCAATGCCGACGGTCAGGGCCGTCTGCGGCACGGCGTCGAGACGCTGATCGAACAAAAAGGCGTTGGCGGCTCTGGTCGTCGGCTCGATTGTTACAAGCCGGGTGCGGCTAGCGAGAGTCGAACCTGGCTCGTTAAAACCAATGTGACCGTTGGCTCCGATTCCCAAAACGGCCAGGTCTACCCCTCCGGCAGCCTCGATCTTGGCTTCGTAAGCTCGACATTCTTCGGTCGGGTCGGCAGCCGCGCCGTTTAGCAAGTGATAATTATCCGACGGAACCGGCAGATGGTCGAATAACACCCGGCGCATGTAAGTTCGGTACGAGCCGGGATGATCGGGCGGCAGGCCGTAAAACTCGTCCAGATTAAAGGTTTGCACCGGGCTGAGGTCGGGCCGCTCAGCCCGCCACCGCGCCACGAGACGGGCGTACATGGGCAAAGGAGTGCGTCCGGTTGGCAGCAGCAGCACGCTGGCTGGTTTCAGGCGCAGCTTTTCGGCCACCAAATCAGCGGCGGCCTGCCCGACGGTTCCTTCATCGGGGTAAGTCGTCATTTGGGGCAGGTAAAGTTTTTCCGGCTGGTCGGTAGCGGACTGGCTACTCTGGCCCGGCGCGGCCACGAGGTTTTCCTGACACCAAAGTTGAGGCGACATAATTTCCAGTTTATCCTTGTATTAATAAGTTTGCCAGGGCTTTGATCGTCGCGGGCGGGTCTCCGTAAGTAGCGATCAGGCCCGCCGCCCCCTCGAAGCGGGTCAGGTCGTAAGGATCGCGGGCTGCCACCACTATCACCGGGACAGAATTTTGGAGCGTTTGCAAGAACAGTTCGATTAGCTTGCTCTGTTCCTCGAACCGGGCGGCGTTGCGTGTAACTACAATTAAAAGATCGCTCTGGCAGGCCCAGGCCCGCGCCCGCTCTAGCTCGGCTGGCTCCGGTTCGGCCCCAATATCGAGCCGCAGCACATTTGGCAAACCTACCCGCAACTCTTGCTCAAATAAAGGGCCGGGCAAGCGGCCTTCTTCTACGGGTGACTCGATCCTGGCCGTAAAATTTATTAGTAGCGGTCGTTTGAAAGCGGTTCCACTTAGCGGCAGTAATTCTTTCGAGAGGTGGAGCGGCTTCAAGCCTTGCCGGGCGATCTGGGCGACGGCCTGGAAATCTTCTGCCGGGGTCGGGGTATCCAGTGGGGGCAGACAAAACCGCGCCCGCCAATCGGCCAATCGCACGGTGGCCGCGTCCAGGTCGGCCAGATTCAGCTCGCCGCTCTGAGCCGCCGCCAATACTTCCTCGAACCCGGCCAGTTGTTCCTCGAAGGTCAGTCGAAAGGACATTACGACATCGGCTCCGGCTTGCAGAGCCATAATCGAAGCCGTCCCCAGTCCCCAGCGGTCGGCAATCGCCCGCATATCCAGCGCGTCGGTGAAGATCAAGCCTTCAAAGCCCATCCGCCGCCGCAAAAGCCGGGTTAGAAATTTGGGCGAGAGGGTAGCCGGTAAGCCGCCGGTTTCGATTTGAGGATAAAGTATATGCGCGGTCATAATGGCCGGTATTCTGGCTGCCACCGCCCTTTGAAAGGGTACAAGCTCGAACTTGAGCAGTTCGTCCAGGCTTTTGTCTACTACCGGCAGTTGGAAATGGCTGTCCACGTTTGTATCGCCGTGACCGGGGAAATGCTTGGCGCAAGGCGAAATACCCTCGGCCAGATAAGCATCCAAGGCGACTACCCCTAGCTCGGCGACTGTGTGCGGCTCGTCGGCAAAGCTGCGCGTCCCGATAACCGGGTTAGCCCAGTTGTTGTTGATGTCCAGCACCGGGGCATAGTTCAGATTGAAGCCCAGCTGTCGCAGTCGGCGGGCATTCACGCCTGCCCCGACTCGGACTGCTTCCGGCCCGGCCCCGGCCAGAGCCATCTGGCTCGGCAGAATTAAATCTTGCTCCTCGGCGGGCATTCGGCTAACCTGACCGCCTTCTTCGTCTACCGAAATAATAAAGGGCGGCAAGCCTTTTTTGACCGCCAGAGCCTGTAATTCCCGGTTGAGCAGGGCCAGTTGCCGGGGTGTTTCGACATTATATCCAAACAGAACGACGCCCCCGGCTCGGCTTTCGACCAGAAAATCAGCTACTTCCGGGGTCAGGCGGGTCACGCCGGGCAGACGATAAATAAAGCGTTGCCCTAATTTCTCACGCAGGTTCATTTTATCCTCAAATTATCCTTAAGTCGGGATTTTAGAAGCTACACCATCAAAATATGGATATAGAAAGGTTTTATAATCGGGTTTTTATCCGTTATCCGTTATCCGTTATCCTTTACTTTTTGGTAGCGGGTTAGCTGAATGTCCTATTCTTTGCCTTAGTCAACCTGCCCTTAGTAGGGGAGCCTAACCTTTCACTCCGCCGGAAGTGACTCCGCTAATAAAAAAGCGTTGGGCCGCCAGGAAAATCACCAGAATCGGTAGCATTGTCAGGATCGTGCCTGCCGCGACCGAGCGGGCATTGCTGGTAAAGGCGTTGTTCGCCATCGTTTGCAGAGCCAGCGTTAGCGGAAACTTGTCCGGGTCGGTCAGCACAATCAAAGGCCACAGGAAATTGTTCCAGTTTTCCACGAAAGTGAAAACTCCCAGCGTTGCCAGACTCGGCCCGATCAGGGGCAACATCAGTTGCCACCAGATGCGCCACTCGCTGGCCCCGTCCACTCGTCCGGCATCTTCCAGTTCTTTCGGCACTACCAGGTAGCCCTGACGTAAGAGGAAAATGCCAAAAACAGTTATAGCGGTGGGCAAAATTACGCCGGGCAGAGAGTTTTGCAGGTTCAACGCCTTGATCGTAATAAAATTCACCACCAGGCTGGTGTAGAGCGGCAGCATCAGCACCATCAGCAACACGCCCATAACCGTCCGCTTGCCGGGAAAGTTGTAGCGGGCCAACGGGTAAGCCGCCATCGAGCAAAAAAGCAGGTTTAGCACCGTCCCGCCGACCGCGATCAAGGTGCTGTTCAGGACGTTGCCCCAGGTAATGAAATCGAAGACTTTTACAAAACTATCCAGACTGAGCCGCGAAGGAAATAGTTCGGGTGGATATTTGTACAGGTTATCTTCCAACGGCTTGAGCGACGTAGACAAAATCCACAAAAAAGGCCCGATTGAAAAGAGTGTCACCAGCCCTAGCAGCAGGTAGAGCAGACTATTTTTGAATACTCGGCCTGACTCCAGCTTGAAACGGGGCCGGGATAGGGTTGGATTTGCTTTCATGAGTAGTATTCCAGACCCCCTTTGCTAAAGAATTTGAGGTTGATCAGGGTGAACACCCAGATGATCGCCGCCAGCACCAGCGATAAAGCCGCCGCGTAGCCAAACTCGAACTTTCCACCGATGGCCCCGAAAGCCCGCCCGTAAATGTAAGTGCTGGCAACCAGGGTAGATTTATCCGGGTTGCCGGATGCGCCGCCCGACATCACCAGCACCTCGTCGAACACTTTGAGGGCGGCAATGGTTGAGTAAATCGTGCAAAGCGCCACCGTTGGCATCAGCAGCGGGATGGTGATGTAGCGGGCCATCGTAAAGCCTTTAGCTCCGTCCAACCGTCCGGCTTCTTCCAGTTCTTTCGGTATAGCTTGCAGTCCGGCCAGGTAGATCACCATGTAGTAGCCCAGGCCCTTCCAGAAAGTCACGAAGGCAATCGAACCCAGGGCTAATTTAGGGTCGCCCAGCCAGTCCGGGCCGTGAAAGCGGCGCAGCGTCACCCCCTGCACCGTTTCGTTGAACCAGCGAATACCGCTATTGAGAAGGCCGTAGTCCGGGGCATAAATCCATTTCCAGACCACCGCCGCCACCACCAGACTGGTGATAACCGGAACATAAAAAATCGCTCGAAAAATTGTTACACCGCGTAGCTTGTGGTTGACCAGGATCGCCAGGGCTATCGAAGCGATCTGGATCAGTGGCACGATAGCCAGGTACAGGCCGGAATGCACGAGCGAGAGCAGGAAATCTTTGTCCGCAAAAGCCCGGCTAAAATTATCGAGACCTACAAAGCGCGGCTGGCTAATCAGATTATTCTCGAAGAAGGCTAGAATTATGCCGTAAACCAGGGGATAGAAAGTAAATACCCCTAGCATCACCCCTGCCGGAGCCATAAACAGCCAGGCGATCAGGTTCCTTTTGCGGGTCATCGTCCAGTAGTGTGGACGAGTTCTTTTTAAGTCATTACTCCGCACCGATAATTTTTGTTCCATTCCCCGTTCACCGCTTCACAAAAGGGTCACACACTATTGAATGAAGAAGATTGAAAATGAATTGAGACGATCAGATCAAGTGGTCAGAAGCCCGGCTTCTGACCACTTTGAGCGAGCCGACTATTTGGCTAGAATAGCGTCCCAGGCTTTGGCCGATTCATCCAGGGCTTGCTGCGCCGGTTTGTTGCCAGCCCACCATGCATTGAGGTTGTCGTTCAAAGCCCCCTGCAACTTGTCATAATCCGCAATGCTGACCGTAGCATCTTTGGCGTGGCCCAGGCTGTTAGCCGAAACCTTGCGGGCTTCCTGCTTCACGTCGCCCGAAGCCTGGAAGAAGGGGTCCTGGGAAGCTTTGATCGTGCTGGGCAGGATCGTCGCCAGATGGCAGAAAGCTAACTGGTTCTCGTCGTTGGTGACGAAAAGGGCCAGGTCAAGGGCGGCTTCCTTGTTTTTCGAGTCCTTCGGGATCGTCAAACCTTGCATATCTACCGGGATCAAGCCTGATTTGCCGAGTGGAGCGGGAGCCACGACCGTATTTTTGTAGACGTCCGGGGCATCCTTCTCGACCTGCGATAGAAGCGACGCGCCGGAGAGCAGGATACCGAGCTTGCCAGCCTTGAAACGCGCCAGGGCGTCGTCGTAAGCTTTGTCGTCGTAGGGACTCTTGTTCGGGATCAGGTCGTTCTTCTTGAGCGTCTCGTAGTAGGTCAGCTTTGCCAGGGCTTCGGGCGTGTTAAAAGCAGACTTTTTCTTGTCGGTCGAGAGCATCGAGAAGCCTTCGAGCAAAGCCTCACCGGGAAGTTGCGTAACTGGCTGGAAAGCATAAGCTTCGGTCTTGTCGTGGAAAGTCTTGGCGACTTCGGCCAGTTCTGCATAAGTGGTCGGCGGCTTAGCGGCATCCAGCCCGGCCTTCGTGAACAGGTCTTTGTTGATCATGGCGACCTGCAAGCTGGCGTACCAGGGGACGCTGTAGGTTGCGTCGCCTACTTTAGTTGAGTCGAAGATGCTCTGGAAATAAACCGCTTTTTGCTCCGGCGTGATAATCTTGCCGATGTCGGCCAATGCGCCGTTTGAGGCCAGCCGTAGCGAGTAGCTCGTGTTGAAGTTTACCACGTCGGGGGCGGTGCCGGAAGCAATCGCGGTCAGAAGCTTCTGGTCAATTTCCGCTCCGTAGTCTTCCCACTTGATTTCGACGTTCGGGTGGAGCTTTTTGTAGGCGGCATAGACACCATTGAGGTAATCCTCAAATTTCTTGTTCCCCTTGAGGCCAATCGTCCAGATCGTTAAAGTATAGGGTTTGCCGTCGTTGAATTGCTTGACCGTGCCGGTGGCGGCGGTCGTGACTGCGGCGGTGGTAGCGGGCGCGGCAGTCGTGGCAACCACTGCGGCAGTCGTGGCGGGTGCTGCTGTGGTGGCAGGCGCGGCAGTCGTAGCGGCGGGTGCTGCCGTGGTCGCGGCGATAGTGGTAGTCGCGGCCACGCTGGTAGTTGCACTCGATGTAGTCGCGGTGCTATCGCCACAGGCGGCCAGAAACCCGCTCAGTATGAGCAAAAATGCCAGGGCCAATCCCAGGCGTTTAGATAAAAGCTTCATGTTTCCTCCTTATAGACATCCATAATCTATCCAAAAATCGGTCGTTGTAATCAAAACCAGTTATGAGTTCGATTGAATAAGCATTTTTGTGCCTGGAATTTTTCAGGCTGTTAGTTGTGAGGTTAGATTGCCAGGAGGTCAGTACCACCTGAGTAAAATGCCTTGCGGTGTTGTTAGAAACCAGTTTAACAGGCTACCGAATTTCTGTCAGGCTACTAAAGTAGTAATGCGGGTAGTAATCGTTCTGTTCTCCTGTACCAGTACCAGTACCAGTACCAGTAAAGTTTAAGTTCGTAGTAAGGCAAGCAAACAAAAACACGAAAGCCAGTTAGCTTTCGTGTTTTTGTTTGCTTTTGTTCGCTCAGGTAAAATTTGGACTATTCTGGAATAAATCAGACCAGTTCCAGTTCGTCGAAGTTCCGGGTGTACAGCCGATAATACAAACCTTCGTGATCCATAAGCTCGGTGTGAGTACCTTCTTCGATCAGACGACCCCGCTCGACCACTACAATTTTATCGGCATTCTCGATGGTAGTCAGGCGGTGGGCAATCACGATGGTGGTGCGGTCACGCATCAGGCGGTCGAGAGCTTCCTGCACCAGAGCCTCGCTTTCGTTATCGAGCGAACTGGTGGCTTCGTCCAGGATCAAGATACGGGGGTTCCGTAGAATAGCGCGGGCTATCGCAATGCGCTGACGCTGCCCACCGGACAGCTTAACGCCGCGTTCGCCCACCACCGTTTCGTATTTCTGGGGTAGTCGCTCGATAAATTCGAGGGCGTTAGCCGCCCGTGCCGCCGCTTCGATTTCGGCTTCGGTCGCCTCCAGCCGTCCGTAGATGATATTCTCTCGAATACTGGTGCCGAAAAGTACCGGCTCCTGTAGCACCAGGCTCATTTGTTCCCGCAAACTCCGCACCTGCACGCGGCGAATGTCCTGACCGTCCACCAGAATCCGGCCCTCGGTTGGATCGAAGAAACGCGGGATTAAATTAGCGATGGTTGTTTTACCCGCTCCGCTTGGCCCGACCAGCGCAATGACCTGGCCTGGCAAAGCCTCGAAGCTTAAAGAGTGCAGCACGGGCGTTTGCGGGTCGTACTCGAAGGAAACTTGCTCGAACTGCAAATGGCCGACGACTGGCCCGATGGCCGGAGCGTTCGGCTCGTCGGCTACGGTAATTGGTTCGTCCAGAAGCTCGAAAATGCGCTCCGCTCCACCCAATGCTCTTTGGAACTCGCTATACAAACCGACCAGTCCGCCCAGAGGGGCGGCCACTACGCCCATGTAAATCAAAATCGAAACCAGTTCGCCAGGGGTAATATGGCCCGCCAGCACTTCTTGCCCGCCATACCACAGTACCGCAGCAATCGCCGAAAAGACCATGAAAGTCATCAACGAGGCAAAACCACTGGACAAACGCACTCGCCGCATCGAGAGTTTGAGGACGTTTTCGATCCTGGTCTGGTAGCGGGCCACTTCGTAATCTTCACGAGTGAAAGCTTTGACCGTTTTCTCGTTGCTGATGGTTTCTTCCAGGGTCGTGGTCGCTTCGCCTAGCTCGGCTGAAACCGCTTTCGAGAGCCGCCGGATGCGCCGCCCGATTGTCATCGAAAGCACCAGGATAATCGGCAAGATTGCCAGCACCAGCAAGGTCAGTCGCCAGTCGCGCAGCATAATAATGATAATGCCGCCGAGCAAAATTATAATACTGCCGCCCATGCTGACAAGGTTAGTTGTCACCGCGTTCTGAACTTGCGACACGTCGTTGGTCAGGCGGCTCATCAGTTCGCCGGTGCGCCGCTCGTTAAAGAAGCCCAGCGGCAGCTTTTGCAGATGGCTGTAGAGCCGCACACGCAGGTCGGTCACGACTCGTTCTCCGGCAAAGTTCAAGAGATAACTTTGAAAGAAAACCGCTCCAGCCTGGATCACAAAAATGCCCAGCAGCACCAGAGCCACCTGGTTCAGGGCGTCCCGGTCGGCTTTGACGAAAACGGTATCAATCAAAGTACCGGCTACCGCCGGAAGTGCCAGCCCGGTCAGGCTGCTAACCAGCATTGCCCCGGCAGCCCCGGTCAACCAGGCCCAATAAGGTCGCCCGAAACTCAGGAGGCGCAGCACACCCTGCCGGGTAACTTTGGGCCGGGGTTGTTTGATATTGGCTTTTTCAATTATCTCGCGCTCTTCTAATGTAGCTGCCATAAAACAATGTGCGTGGGGACTGCCTGCACTAGCTGACAGAGGAAACGCACTCCTTACTCGCGGTTAGCGAGGTATTCCTCTTACCCCTGCTACAAATGTTTGTATTTAGCCTCAATCTGGACTATAATTGAAACTAAGTAACCTTTAAATCGCAACGGTCTTTGACCTCCTGGCGTAGGTTGCGAAACACGCCAGCTTTAGTATAGCGAGTGGTAACATTCCCGGTTCTTACCCAGACTTGAACCGTCCCCCGCTGGTGGGTCGTTTCGGCAAGCTGCCGTTGGTAGCTTTATCCCAAGCCGACTGAGCTAGTCCCTCAGCGATTGTCACCCGGCCTAACGTAGCAGGGCAACCTGGCTGCAAGCTGCCTCATTTAGAGGCGGTTGGTGACCTGTTATAATCCTGCTTGCTTTACCCTGTTTCCATCTGGCGGTTACAATCTATAACGGATTGTAATGGTCAAAAGAGGACAGGTTATTTTATCCTACTCTAATCCTTTTAGATGTTACAACCAACATCTACGCAAGTAAAGACAACCAGGTTTCAACTCGCTAAGTTCTATGAATCTTCTAACACAACTGCTCGAACTGGTCTATCCCACGCGCTGCCTGGTCTGCCAGGAGGTCGGGGCGGTCGTGCATCCGGCGTGTCGGGCCAAACTAAGCTTTCTGCAAGAGCCGTTTTGCCATCAGTGCGCCTTGCCCCTGCGCGTCGAGCCGTGTCCGAGTCCCCTTTGCCAGATGCCGGAGGCCGACCGCTACCTGACCGGCTTGCGCTCGGTGCTGCTGCATCGTGGAGGAGGCCGTGAGGCTGTTTTGCGCTTGAAATATCGAGGCGTGGCGTCCCTGGCAGAGTGGGCCGGGACGGAAAGCGGCCAGGCTCTGCACCGCTTCCGGTTGGCCGAGCATTTTGACCTCGTAATGCCGGTGCCGCTTCACCCCGACCGGCTTCGCAAGCGCGGCTACAATCAGGCGGCCCTGGTCGCAGTAGTGCTGGCCCGGCGGCTTGGTCGGCCCTACCGCGAAGGGCTTTTGATGCGTCGCCGGGCGACTCGCTCACAGGTCGAGCTAAACGGCCAGGAACGGGCGGCTAATATGCGGGATGCCTTTGGTTGGTCGGGGCAGCCGTTAGCGGGCCAGCGCGTTTTGCTATTCGATGATGTCTGCACGACCGGGGCGACTCTGAACGAATGTGCTAGGGCCGTCAGGGCTGCCGGTGCCGCCGAAGTCTGGGCCTTGACCCTTACACGGGAAGTATTTCAAGCCGGGGCCAGAAGCTAACTTTGAAGCACTAAAAGCAACATATCCCTGAGCTTAGAAGGCTAAACAAGAATAAAATAAGAGGTTAAATAAAAAGATGAATATTGAATTTAGCGAACGACACCTGGCTTATCTGTCCTACCCGCATTACGCCGTCCTTGCCACCATCAATGCCGACGGTACGCCGCAGCTTTCGACGGTCTGGTACAGCCTGAGCGAAGACCGCCAGAAATTGCTGTTTGTGATCGAGCGGGATAGCGTCAAGGGGCGTAACATCTTGCGCGACCCGCGTATTTCGGTCAGTGTGACTAACGGCGGTCGCTATGTGGTTGTATCGGGTCAGGCTCAGTTCGATCAGGCGCAACCTTCTGAAGAGGCTCAGGCTGATCTGGAACGGATCGCTCTCCGCTACTATGGTCCGGTCGAGGGTCATAACCAGGTGGTTTCCTTCGGCCCTAAAGACCGCCTGAGTGTCTACCTGCTTCCCCAGAAGATTTACTCGGTGGGGGTGTGACGAAGGGCAGGAAGCAAGCTTCATAAAAAATAGGCTTGAAACAAATAGGCTTGAAACAACAGAAAGGTTTTAGTTCGTGAAGCAACTGGTTATTTTCGACCTGGACGGTACCCTGATCGACTCGGCGGTAGATATTGGAACCGCCATTGTCCACGCTGCGACGACGGTTTGCGACTTACCTTCAGGTCAGATTACGCTGGAACAAACCCGGCCATTAATGGGCAAGAGCCTGCAAGAAACTTTCGCGGCCCTCCTGCCTGCCGAATATCACGCCCGCACACCTGCTTTGATCAATGCTTATCGCAGTCATTATTTCGAGAATTGCGCCCGCACTACCACGATTTACCCTGGCATGCTTGATGTATTGCTGGATTTGCGCGGCAGAGGCATCAAAACTGCCGTCGCTACTACGAAATATCAGTCTACCTTAGATGTTATCGCGCCTCGGCTGGGTCTGACGCCTTATTTTGACCTGCTGCAAGGAGTGGAAGGCTTTCCCAGCAAACCCGATCCGGCCATTCTTTTCGAGGTTCTACGCAAGTTGAACCTTCAGCCCGACCAGGCGATTATGGTGGGTGACACCGACAACGATGTACTGTGTGCGCAACGGGCCGGGATGGAAATCTGCGCGGTAGGTTGGGGCGGCTGGCCGGTCGAAGATTTGACCGCGCTAGGACCAAATTATCTCGTGAAAAGTGCCACCGAGTTGCAAAAGGTTTTGCTAAGTACACTATAATTTTTACCTTGTCATTGTAGAGGTCAGGTAAAATTGACTTATTGGCTGAAATTGTTTAAGATTGCTCAAACGTTACAGCCTACTGCTTTAACGCCGAGCTGATTTCTTTGCTTCACAAGTATTAGTGTAATACTGTGTCTATGCTGTAATTCGTCCAGGACAGCTTCGTCTGCCTGATGCTCTAACAAAGGAGTAAGCATTTATGACTGAAACTAACCAGCAGGATGAACTGGCTATTTTGCGTGCCGGTTTATCCGATCTGGCGCAATTGCGTGCTGAGATAACTCAATTGCGAACTGATAACGCTACTCTTGCTCAACAAGTTCACCAGTTGAAGACTGGTCAAACCACCCTTTCTATTGAGCCTGCTTCACCTGCTCTGGCTTCGACTAGCCGCCGCCGGATGATCAAACAATTCGCCGGGGCCGCGGCGGGCCTGGCAGCGGCGGCTGTAGTTGTCGGTAGTAGCACCCAGGCGGTGGAAGCCGCCAGCCCTGCCGCTACCCCGGCTCCGCTCAAGACCAACCCAGGTTCGACCAAGCTAGAAAAGCGCGGAAAAAAGAGCGTCCGCGTCCACCAGACCACCAAAGGTGTAGCAGTCAAGCGCGATGCTCCGGTGCCAAACGGAACGGCTGATGGTCAGCCAGTAAACATCGCAGTTGAAAACACTCCCAGCAGTGCAACCAGTCTACCCACGACTTTGCGCGATCCTTCCATCACTACCCTGGCGACCTATCCTTTGTTTTACGCCAACAACGCCAGCGATGTCGAGCTTACTTACGACACTAACTATAGGGCCGGTATGGTTGGGGCGGTTAGCGGCGTAGACGCCGGTACCCATGTACGGGTCGGCACCTGGGGTATTGCCTATGGTGATGATGTAGCTTCTCCGGCACTGGCTTCCGACCAGGAAGGCTACGGCATAATCGGTGATAGCTACACCAGCGACGCTGGTTTTGCTTCGGCGGGTGTGCTGGGTGAGGGCTTCGGCTCAGGCGGTAACGGTGTAGTAGGCGTTGCCGATGTTGATTTTGGCTATGCTATCTCTGGTTACACCTCTGGCAATGACGGCAGGGCGATTTATGGTTTTGCTTCTGGCGATAGGGCCTTAGGCGGCTATTTCCAGGGGACACAGGCGGCCATCCAGCTTGCTCAATCCTCCCCGGACAATGTGTATGGCCCGCCCATCGGCCTTACAGAATTCCACGATGTGGGCGAAATTTACCTGGATGCCAATGGCGCGGCTTACTACTGTGTAAAAGCCAGCGTCGTTACCGGCCAGAATATCACCGCCTCGGCGGTCTGGCGCAAGCTGCAAGGCTACCAGCGGGCTACAATTGGCTCCGGCGTGGGTGCTACCGTCGAGAATTATTCCTCGGTCGGGGCGTACCACGTCCTGCCCCAACCTGACCGCTATGTAGATACCCGGAGCGGCCTGGGTGGAGTGACCGGCCCGGTTCCGACTGGCGCGGCTACCTCTGGCGCAATCAACTTCACCGCGACCGGGCGGCCCGGCCTGGGTACGAGCGCAACCGTAGCGGGAGCTAACGGGCGGGTTATTCCGGTCGGAGCCGTCGCTATTACAGGTGTGCTGGGCATCATCAGCCCTCAAATTACTGGCGGGGTTGGTTTTGCCACGGTCTACCCGGCGGACACCGCCGCGGTCGCGCCGCCTACTGTCTCGAACATCGTGTTCAGTCAGAACAACGTGCCGGTTTCGACCAGTTTCACTACTAACCTGACGGCGGCGGGCAAGTTCAACATCTATGTCAACCGCAAAGTGCAAATTCTGGTGGACATCACCGGCTACTATTTGTAGAAGTAGAAGCCATATTTTGGTCGGTTAAAAGGCAGTTGGAGAGCGTCCACGGTTTCTAAGGGCGTTCTTCAACTGTTTTTGTCAAAACTGACACAAAACAGAACAAATTTGCGTCACAACTGAGCGTAGTAACTATTTGACATTAAAGCCTGGTTAAGTTATATTCGCCCTACCAAAAGCGATCTATTTAAGTCTGAGGCGCGGCCTTGAACGGTATATAATTCAGTGGATAGAGTGAAGAACGCGCTTCGGCCTAAATGCTACTCAGGTTTCTTTAGTCGAATAAAAGCTTGACCTTGTAAGTCATAACAGCACAGCATAAATCAGAATTGTATCTTCCTAACTCCAATAGCCAAAAACTGTTTAGTTCTTCAGGCTTGTAGTGCCCGCTTATTGCTGCATCTAACTTCTGGGTTGGTGTGAGTTTAACTTGCAACCTGAAAAAGAGGAGTCAGGCCGGTATTTCTGGTGTGAGAGACCAGCAGGACCGGACAATGTTGTGTAACTCTACTTATATTTCTGTATAGAAGACGGGCCAGTACCCGTTCATTCTAGGAGGGTTGATAAGGATGTTTCTTTCTTTACGAAAAGGCAAAATGAGCCTTTTCAATCTCGTTGCGGTGTTAGCATTGGTGCTGACGCTGCTACCGGCGACGGCTTTGGCCGCGCCGAGTGGGAATACCGGGGTCAGCAAACTGAGCAAGAGCGACCGCCAGTTGTTGGAGCAGGCTCGACAAAAGGGCCAGACCACGGTTCAACTGATTATTTCAACGGAGAAAGGCGAGACCCAGGCTGCCGCCGACCAGGTACGCAGTGCTGGAGGTGAAGTACGCTACCAGAAGAACAATATCAACTACCTGCGGGCCAAAGTGTCGTTGGACAAAGTTGATGCCGTCTCGAAGTTGGACAAGATCGCGGCCTTGATGATCAGCAAGAACTTGTCGGCTAAAGACCCCAAACCGGAAGTCAGTCCTAACCCAGGCCCGCTTGCTCCGGGTGCCTCTACTCCCAACGCCAACCCCTATATGCCGACGCAGGATACCGGCGCGGCTCAATTCCTGGCCGCTCATCCGACCTGGGACGGGCGCGGGGTGACAATCGGCATCGTGGATGGTGGCGTGGACTTCGACAATCCGGCCCTCCAGACCACTACCACCGGCGAACGCAAAATCATTGATTGGGTGACAGGAACCGACGAGAAGGACGATGACGATCCGACCTGGCTCAAGATGACCGACACTGTGACGGTCGCGGGCGGAACTTTCACCTACAAGGCTCAAACTTACACCGCGCCTCCAGGTGTGGCTGGCACGCTGAAAATTGCTATCTTCAGCGAGACGGATTCCCGGCTCTACGGAGACCCGACCAGCCAGGATTTCGACGGCGACCTCAACCGCGATGGTGACGTGGCGGACGACTATGCCGTGCTGTGGAACACTGCGACCGACACGGTTTACGTGGACAGCAATGCCAATCGCAACTTCAACGAAACCGCCGATGCGACCGGCATGAAGAATTACAAGGTTAACTACGACGTTCACCACTTTGGCGTGGACAATCCGGGTACGGTTATTTCGGAAGCGATTCCGTTTGTAGTCCAGACTGACCTGGCGACTGGCTATGTCAATATCGGTATCTCGTCGAATGCTCACGGTTCGCACGTGGCCGGAATTGCCGCCGGTAATCATCTCTTTGGGGGTGCAATGACCGGGGCGGCACCGGGTGCCAAAATCAAGTCTAGCCGGGCCTGTAACTTCGCTCAACCGGGTTGTACCTCACACGCCCTGATCGAAGGCATGATCGCCCTGCTGGATTCTGGCATTGACGTTCTGAACATGTCCATCGGTGGTCTGCCTGCTCTTAACGATGGTGTCAGCGACCCGTCCACCACGATCTACAACGACATGATCGCTTACTACGGGGTGCAGTTGATTTTTTCGCAGGGCAACGACGGCCCTGGCGTCAACACCGTAGGCGATCCGGCGGTTGCCAGTAACGTAATTGGCGTGGGTTCTTACATCACCAAAGAGACCTGGTACTCTAACTACGGCGCGGTTGTGCCGCAGGACGACAATATACACGTCTATAGTGGCCGTGGCCCTCGCGAAGATGGCGGTTTCAAACCCAACATCGTAGCACCGGGTGCGGCAGTTTCGACTTTCCCGCAGTGGACGCCGGGTAGCGCAGTGGCCGGTACTTACACGTTGCCGGCGGGCTATGGTATGTACAACGGTACTTCGATGGCGGCTCCCCAGGCGACCGGCGCGGCGGCTCTGCTCTTGAGTGCAGCCAAATTCAACAGCGTCCCGGTACAACCGGCCCAGCTTCGCACCGCATTTTACTCGACCGCCCGTTACCTGGCTAATTACCAGGCTTACGAGCAGGGTAACGGCTTGATCCAGGTTGGGGCAGCCTGGGACTTGCTCAAGAAAAGTCCTCGCCCGGTGAACGTGACGGTTAAAGCTCCGACCAACAGTGTGCTGGGTATTTACCTGCCTACACCCAACGTTGGTAGCGGCATTTATGACCGTGAAGGTCTCAAGCCAGGCGACAGCACTACCAAAACCGTCACCCTGCGCCGGACTAGCGGCGTAGCTCTACCGGGTAAGACCGGCATCTATAAGCTAAGCTGGGTCGGCAACGACGGCACTTTCACGGCTCCAACCACGGTGAAACTGCCGCTCAATACCGATGTTCAGATTACTATCGGAGTTAATAATGTTACATTGGGCGCACACAGTGCGATCCTCAACATTGACGATCCGAGTACGCCGGGCATCGAGGCTCAATTCCTCAATACCGTAGTTGCTTCGTCGCAGTTTACTGCCGCCAACAACTACACCGTCAGCAGCACCGGCCAGGCTGGGATTACCAACAAAGCCAGCTTCTTCTTCAAGGTTCCGGCCAACGCTCCGGCCTTCAAGGTCGAACTAACCGGCGTTAACGGTCGGGTGCGGGTATATCGAATTGACCCCTGGGGTATTCCGATTGACCCGAACGCTGGTTTTGCCACCAACACCGACTACAGCACCACGGTCAACAAGCCGAAGGCGGGTGTATGGGAAGTAACGGTGGATACCAGCCGTACCTCGGCGGTTACTCCGGCTACTTTCACCGTCAAGGCCAGCGTGTTAGGGGCGCAGATTACTCCTAACCCGATCACCCTTGCCAGTGTAAAGCTTAACACGCCTACCACTGTCACCCCGGCCCCGGTTCTGACCAGCGTCTTTGCGCCTTTCGTCGGCAAAGCGGTTGGCTCGGCTCTGGGCAGTGCCAGATCAATTCGGGGGTCGGTTGCGAATGCGGCTCAAACCAGCTACACCGTGACCGTACCTGCCGGTTCAACCCAGTTACGGGCCAAGATCGGCAACGCCTCGGACACCGGCGCGGATATTGACCTGCTGGTTTACCGGGCTGGCGTGCTGGTAGGTGCTTCGACTTCCTCTACGGCGGAAGAAGAAGTGATCCTATCTAACCCGACCGCCGCCGTTTACACCATCGTTGTGGATGGTTACTCGGTGCCTGCCGGAACGACCCAGTTCGACTACCTGGAAGTCTACACCAACCCGGCTATCGGCACGGTTGCCGTCACAGATGCCGATGCGTTGCGGGCAACCGGAGCGAGTTGGAGTCCGCCGGTAGTCGTTACGGCTCAACAAGCCCCGGCGGCAGGACGCTACTTGCTGGGTACAATTTCGGTCGTAACGGGTGGTCTGACGGTCGGTTCTGCCGACGTGAAGATTCTGGCCGTCACGCCTTAGCTCTGGCTAAAGTCTGGCTGGTCCTGAATTAACCTGATAAAAAGACCCTTTCTCGATGCTGAGAAGGGGTCTTTTTTAGGCCATTTCGGGGCTAATCTTGGGTTGGTATTCTTTGTGCAGAGGTGTATAATAGTTCCGGTGGAAGGTTGTACTTTTAAGAAAGGTAAATTTAGTAAACATGTCGCAAGCTATAGAATTGCAATTGACCTGCCCGCAGTGTGGCACCGAGTTTAGCCACGCCGCCCACACGGTCGTAGATATGGGCGAGGAAGCCGATAGCGAGGCTCTGTGGGAGCTTCAAAACGGAACCCTTAACCGGGTAGCCTGTCCTAAATGCGAAGCTGGCGGCATTATCCCCGTGCCGGTAGTCTTGCACGCGCCGGAGCAGGAAATGGTATTGGTCTTTGCGCCGGGCGCACAGCAGTTGGAAGAAGAGCAGTTGGGCGAAGTAATCGGCCCGGTGCTGCAAGCTTTCATCTCGAATGTGCCGGAAGAAAAGCAGGCTGAATATTTCCTTCGCCCGATTGTGACGGACGATCCGCAAGCCCTGCAACAGGCGGCGCGGGGAGAGCTAGTCGGCGATGAATTTGAAGAAGGCGATTTTGACGAAGAAGGCGACGATGAGGACGACGACGGCGAGGAGCTAAGCCAGGAAGAGCAGGAAGCTCTGGCTGCCCGTATGAATTTGTTGCAGTCGTTGTTTCAGGCTCAGGATAGCCTCGAACGCATCAGCCTGATGCGTACTAATAAAGAACTCGTAGATAGCATGTATCTCGAAGTGGTAGCTCTGCTG
This sequence comes from Chloroflexia bacterium, assembly GCA_038206175.1. GTDB lineage: Bacteria > Chloroflexota > Chloroflexia > Chloroheliales > Chloroheliaceae > 54-19. Next base: position 22,259 of record JBBRBE010000017.1, on the reverse strand, counting down.
ACTGAGCAGGCGCAACAGGCTCAACCCGAAGTTATCCCCACCCTGCAAAAGATGATGAACGAGGCCGAAGTCTTTATCGCCTCGAACCAGGTAAATTAGCCCATCCGCTACCGTGTAGCTGCGGGTTAGAAGTTGCAGGTTACTTCAGAATATAAAAAGAGGTCTTTTTCTGAAAAAGACCTCTTTTTAATACCTTTCATTTAGTTTCTACAAAGGTTTGGGCCGCTTGCCGGACTTCTTCGTAAATCTCGCGCCAGGGTCGTCCGCTCTGGCGGGCCAGGGTTGCCACGCTTTCGTATTCCGGTACGGCCTCGACTATGCGCCCGCCAAGCAGCTTGAGTTTGACCTGGGCCGCGCCGAGGGAAGTTTCGACCTGCCGGAATTCCCGTCCGGCCATATAACGGGTCAGGCGGGAGCAGCGCACTCCAAAAGTGCTGCTCTCGGCCAGAACAAGGGCCACCAACCGCTCTTCATCGGCGGGTCGGGCCAGCACACTGAGCTTGACCGCCGGGCGATTCTTTTTCATCTGGATCGGCGTAAAAAAGACATCGAGAGCTTCTGCCGCCATCAACCGTTCCTGTAAATAGCCCAGCCCTTCGGGGGTCATATCGTCCAGGTTTGTCTCGATCAGGCTGACTTCGCCTCGTTCCCAGAGTGGAGAGCCGGAAGATGCTAAGTTCGGAGTGTAGCGCGTTGAGTCCTGGGGATGTGAATGGAGTTGCGGGTGCGTTTGCACCTGCTCGTGGTGCTGTTCGTGATTATGTTCGTGGTCGGGGTGATTTTCGTGAGCGTGGCCGTGTTCAGCTTGCTTGTGGCTGCTCTGGGCCGATGGCTGGGTACCGGGTCTGGTGATGCTACCGAGCCACAGACGCAGAGCGTTCGGCCAGGCAAATTCGCGGCTACCGTAGCCGTAGCCTGCCCCTTTGAGGGTTATCGCCGGGCGCGTCCCCTTGAAGCGGGCCAGGGTTGCTACCAGGGCCGCCCCGGTGGGCGTGACCATTTCGGCCCGCGCCGGATATTCGGTTCCGTCCGGCAAAGTTAGAGCCGGAGCAACAGTTGCGCCCGCTCCGGCCAGCAATTCGAGCGTGGCGGGGGCCGGGACGGGCATCAAGCCGTGCGCCGCCCGCACAAAGCCACTTCCCAGAGGCAAAGGGCTGCAATAGAACTCGGTTATGTCGAAATACTCGAAGCCAATGCACGCTCCCACAATATCCACGATTGCATCTACCGCCCCGACTTCGTGAAAATGTATTTCTTCCGGCCCTATATTATGCACCCGGCCCTCGGCCACCGCCAATGCCCAGAAGACCGCCTTTGCCCGCTCTTTGACGCGGGCGGGCAAAGTGCTGTCGTCGATCAGGCCGTGGATCAGGCTGACCGGGCGATGCACTTCGTTGGTCGGGTTTTCCAGCACTACCTCTAGCTTGATCCCGGCGATACCGTGCTGCAAGACGGTTCGCCCTTCCAGCCGATAGCCGCCCACGTCTAATCGGGCTAACTCCGCCCGCAAATGTTCGAGCGGCATGCCCAGGTGCAGCAGTGCGCCTAGAGTCATGTCCCCGGAAAGCCCGGAGTAAGCGTCGAAGTAAAGCGCGTCAGGCATCGGCCTGCACCAGCGCGGCACGCCGGGCGGCTTTGTTAGCGGCGGCGTCTTTTTCAACTTTCAACTGGCCGCAAGCCGCCTGAATGTCGCGGCCCTTTTCTACCCGGACGCTGTTGGGAATACCGTAGCGGTCAAGCTCGGTCTGGAACGCCCGCACGCGTTCACCAGTCGAGCCGCGTTGCCCGCTACCCGGCACGGGGTTCATGGGGATCAAGTTGACGTGACAGAGCATTCCTCGGAGCAAAAGGCCCAACTCGCGGGCGGCGGCAACGCTGTCGTTCTGGCCGTCCACCAGGGTATACTCGAAACTCAGGCGGCGGTTGGTCTGGGCAATGTATTCGCGGCAGGCTTCCATAAGCTGTGCAATCGGGAAGCGTAGATTCACCGGCAACATGCTACTGCGCAGGGTATCGTTGGCGGCGTGAAGCGAAATCGCCAGGTTCACCGGCAAATCTTCCTGGGCAAACCGCCGGATCATGGGAGCGAGGCCAACCGTCGAGACGGTCATCTTACGCGCACTTAAATTTACTCCGTCGGGATCGTGAAAACGCCGGATCGCTTTCCAGAGGTTGACATAATTCGCCAGAGGTTCACCCATACCCATAAAGACCAGGTTGCTCACCCGCCGATGGCCGAGGGTCAAGGCCGGGTCAGTCGTGCGGGCCAGGAACCGCTCGAAGTGCAACACCTGCTGCACAATTTCGCCTGGCTGCAAGTTACGGGTCAGGCCAAGTTGTCCCGTGGCACAAAAAGAGCAAGCCATCGCGCACCCGGCCTGGGTCGAGACGCATACCGTGGCCCGGTCGGGGTAGAGCATCAGGACGCTTTCGATTTCGGCTCCGTCCGGCAGCCGGAAAAGCACTTTGCGGGTCTGCCCATCGTGGGCGACCTTTTCTATTACCACGCTGAGGGGAGCAAACTCGGTGCGGCCGGTCAATGCCTCGGTCAGAGTGCGGGGCAGATTGGTCATTTCGGTGTAGTCGGCGGCAAATTTTTGGTACAGCCAGGCCCAGATTTGCCGCGCCCGAAAAGCCGGTTGCCCTAATTCGCCCACCAGGGCCGTTAGTTCGGGCAGGTCCAGATCGAGCAAAGTCTGGGCCGGTTTGCGATTGAGCGGTAGGGATTTGCGGGCCGGATTCGCCGCATTCAGCGCGTCCATCAGGGCTAAATCTCCGGCCAGCCCGCCCTGTGGGTTTATCTCTTTCTCGTTCAAAGTTACTTCTGTCACTTCTACTTCTTTTACCTCTTCTTTATAAATCCTGTCGGCTCTATTATACCACTTAAAGTCCGGGCCTGGCCGTCCTGTCACGCCCTACGGGTGTGAGCGATGGTAAAGTAGGACTTGAAGACCTTCAATCTAAGCGAAGAATCTTCTTGAGCTACCTCGATCTTGCTTAGTCAAGAAGATTCTTCGCTTAGATATGCTTTTAATCAAGACTTGGCATAATCGTCGCTCACACCCGTAGGGCGTGACTTTAGCCGGGTAAGACTTTGCAACCGCCCTCTACATTTGACAAAACTGTAGGAATTGCTATACTGAGACCTAATTCAACTTGTTCAGTTCCAGCCGTTGCAACGAGTTTGCAGCGTGCCAGTGGGGAAAAGCTCCCGGCAGTTTGGGGGAGCAGACCGTCAGTCCGGTCTTGTGCCATACCAATAGATCGCACTTTTTGCCAGGCCAGGCTTCTTTCCAGCTTAAAATCAGTCGTCCTCGGTGAAGTTGCCCTGAACGTGGCGAAGTAAGAGCAGTTCAAATTCGGCTTAGTAGGAGGTTAAAGCGTCATAGTGCCACAGACGAATAAAACCAACTCGGATGCCTCTGCTCAAAATTCTGGAAGCCGTACCGGTCTGCTCGACCACGCTACAACTTCGCCTTCGCCAATCCAGCCCCCTCAACCTTCCAATGGGCTAAATTCGCACCAGGCTGCCGATGAAGCCCTGCAAACGCTGGCTGAAATCGCCGGAAGTGATTACTCGAACAGGGCCGACCACAATCGCTCCTCCAACGCCGCTCAGACCGCCAAAGCGGTCTTGTTGTCGCCCCTCAAGGCAGGCCGGGCGGCTCTCAAGCTCCTGGCAAACCCTCTACGCCGGACTGATCTCAAGATGGCTGGCGAGATGCGAAAATTCTTGCAGCATCCCGGCCATTTCTTCTGGTTCAACCGGATCGCCCCGAATGCCGCCGCACAGCACTTCGGCACATCTTCCACCGATGCGATGACCCACCACGCCCGCCGCTACGGAGCGCATAGTGCCATGCTGGTTCTGGCCGTCGTCGTCGTCGTGTTTGGCGGTTTTAGCGGTTTGGCTGCTCAGGTGGTTAGTACCTACGCAACCGTACCTAACCCGCCTACATTGGACGGCAACTTGCTGGTTACAGGCGACGGACGCGAGATTTACACCAGTGCCGTGGCTTCGGGTAGCACCGCTTTTAACCGCCGGGTCGAAACGGCTACCGTCCGCGAAGGCGACAGTCTGCGCGGAATTGCCAGTCTGCGTAACCTTAGCCTGGAAACTTTACTCTACGCCAACGGTCTGCTAGACCCCGACCAATCTCTTAGTCCCGGCCAGAAACTGGTTATACCGCCCACCACCGGCATGCTCCATATCGTCAACCCAGGCGATACCGTCGAAAAGATCGCCGATCTTTACGCTGTAGACCCTTCGATTATTTTAAGCTATCAATTTAACAATCTGGAAAATGTGGACGGTAGCACGCCGCTCAGACCTCTGCAAGAGATTATGGTTCCGGGCGGAAGCTTGCCGCAACGCACCAAACTTTACATGTACGAAGTCCGGGCCGGTGATACCCTTCAGAGTGTAGCCGACAAGTTTGGCCTCAAGCCCGGCACGCTGGTGGACAACAACGAACTGGCGGCAGGTCTCACTCCCAAACAGCAAATCCGTATCTTGCCGGTAGATGGAGTAATCTACAAGGTCAAAAAAGGGGATACCCTGGACGGCATTGCCAGCTATCTGGGGACTTCGCCCGAAAATATAGTGAACTTCCGGCCCAATAACGTAGCGCGGGGTGTACGGCTCGAACCGGGCCAGAGCCTGATCGTGCCGGGTGGTAGCTGGCCGCCGCCGCCGGTGGCCCAACCAGTCGCGCCCAAACCGGCCCAGGCCAATACTGCGGCCCAATCTAAACCGGCAGTCCAGCCTAAAGCTGCTTCGGTATTGAGCGCGGGGCGGGCGACCGGCCATATGGTCTGGCCGCAGCGTGGTACAATTACGACTTACTTCGGGCAACCGATCTGGTATGGTATTCATAAAGGGTTAGATATTGCCCGTGGCTGCGGTACCCCGGTCGTAGCCGCCGATGGCGGAATGGTAGTCGAGTCGGGTTGGTCAAACTGGGGCTATGGTTTTACCGTCGTGATTGATCACGGCGGCGGCATTCGCACTCGCTACGCCCATTTTATCCGCATCGCAGCGGGGTTGGGCGCACGAGTTAGCAAAGGACAAATCGTAGGCTACGAAGGCACGACCGGCAATTCGACCGGGTGCCATCTGCATTTCGAGGTTGTAGTCGGCGGGCGGTTTACCAACCCGCTTGGCTGGCTGCCCTAGCAACAAAGGATGAAGGATGAAGGATTATTCTGACGATCAAAAACCTGGCGAGACGCCCGACCCCTCGAAGGAGTGGCGGAGTGGTCGGACAGGGGTTGTAGATCACGAAGAAGGAACATCCGGCCCAAAGGCTCAGACCGGACGGCAGGGACAAAAGGGAGCAGTAGACGAAGCCCGGCAAATGTTGGACGAGATCGCCGGTCTCGACCATTCTTACCGGGCCAGTCGTCCGGCCCGGCCTGATACGGCCCGGACGGTGCGGACAATTTTGCTCTGGCCGGTTCTGGCGGTCTGGGCGGTCCTCAAGCTGGTTCTCAGTCCCTTACGCCGGGCTGATTTCAAATTGGTCGGCGAGATGCGAAAATTCTTGCAGCATCCCGGCCATTTCTTCTGGTTCAACCGGATCGCCCCGGATGCCGCCGCACAGCACTTCGGCACATCTTCCACCGATGCGATGACCCACCACGCCCGCCGCTACGGAGCGCATAGTGCCATGCTGGTTCTGGCCGTCGTCGTCGTCGTGTTTGGCGGTTTTAGCGGTCTGGCGACGAAGATTATGAGTGCCTATGCCGATGTCCCCGAAGGCAAGGACCTGGGGGCAAACCTGACCCTTACCAGTGATGGACGGGAAATTTACGCCAGTGCTGTGGCTTCTAACAGTACGGCTTTTACCCGGCGGGTGAGTGTCGAGACGGTCAAGGGGGGCGACACGCTACGAAGCATCGCCGCCGCCAAAAACCTCAGCCTGGACACCCTGACCTTCGCCAATAATATTGACGACCCGGATGCAGCCATTACCCCCGGTCAAAAGCTGGTCATTCCGCCCGTGACGGGTATGCTGCATATCGTTAATCCGGGCGATACGGTCGGGAAGATTGCCGACATATACGGCGTAGACCCGCAGGTGATCCTGACTTACCAGTTTAACGGCCTCGAAGGAACCGATGCCAGCATCCCGCTCAAGCCTTTGCAAGAGGTGATGGTTCCGGGGGGCAGTCGGCCATTGCGTTCCAAGCTCTATATGTATAGTGTACTGCCCAAAGATACACTCAAGAGCGTGTCCGACAAATTTGGTTTGAAGGCTGATACTCTGCTCGATAACAACGACCTGGACGGTGGTCTACGGCCTGGACAGCAAATCCGCATCTTGCCGGTAGACGGAGTGATCTACAAGGTTAAAAAAGGCGACACCGTAGATAGCATTGCCCGCTACCTGGGTACTACGCCCGAAAACATCATCAACTTCCGGCCCAACAACATTGCGCGGGGAGTAGCGATGGAAGCCGGTTACAGCTTGATTGTGCCGGGTGGCGCCTGGCCTCCGCCGCCTCCGCCCGAACCAGAAGCCCCGCCTGCCCCGGTCAAGGTCAAACCGGCGGCGAATGCCCCGGCCAGCAGCAACCCGAACGTCAACAAAGCTGCTCCGGCGGTGGCTCCTTTGCCGCAGCAACCGACCCCGGCGGCGGCGAAACCGGCCCCGGCCAAGCCTACGACGCCGGTACAGCAAAAGCCTAGCCCGGTCAAGCCTGCTGCTCCCGGTCAGGTAGTGCAGAAACCCGCTCCGGCGGCCCCGGTCAATTCGGGTCGGGCCACCGGTAAAATGATCTGGCCGCTGGTCGGGCCGATCTCGACCTACTTCGGGCAACCGATCTGGTACGGCATCCATCAGGGCCTCGATATTGCTCCGCCCTGCGGTAGCCGGATTATTGCGGCGGACGGCGGAACGGCTGTGATCGCCGGTTGGGATGGCGGCTACGGCAACAGCGTGCTGCTCGACCACGGCGGCGGTATCCGCACTCGCTACGGCCATTTCGCTTCCCTGGCAGTTGGCCTGGGCCAGCGCGTGAATAAAGGCCAGGTGATCGGCTACGAAGGCTCGACTGGCAACTCGACGGGTTGCCACCTGCATTTCGAGGTCGTCGTCGGCGGACGGGCGGTTGACCCGCTGCGCTGGCTACCCTAACCTTCTCTTAAAGCAGCTAATAAAAGGCGAAACCCCCGGTTTCGCCTTTTTTCTTGTTCAAAGTAACTATTCAGCCCTGTCACGCCCTGTGGGTGTGACAGCAGTGAGGCTGGGTGAACACTTACTGTTCAAAAGTGGTTTCGGTTCTGTTTAGTATGAGCCGTTCAATACTGCGAAAACTTGCCCGAAAAGTTCACGACTGCCGGGCGACAACATGTTAAAGTTTTAAGAGAGTGACTGCTCCTGCCTATAGGGTAGCACACGCTACTGAAGCATGGTTTCGGCTGGGCTATAATCGCTTTAGTAGGTAGGCTTGAATACCGCACGTTTATCAGGATGTTCGAGACAAACTGGTTCCCCAGACTCACTCAGACGTCGCACAATCCAGAGCCACAGATGGAGGCTACTTATGCGGATAATTCTATACGTGGGTAAAGGCGGCGTCGGCAAGACTACCATTTCGGCGGCGACGGCGGTACGGGCGGCCCAGGAAGGGCGGCGTACTCTGGTGGTCAGCACCGATACAGCCCATTCGCTGGCCGACTCGCTGGGCCAACCTCTGCAATCTTCGCCTACCCTGGTAGCTCCGAATCTATGGGCGCAAGAAATTAATGTGCTGGACGAAGTGCGCGGTAACTGGGGCAAGCTGGAAGGCTATTTCGCCTCGATTCTCAAGCGCAAAGGCGCGGATGATGTGGTGGCCGAGGAACTGGCTCTCCTGCCCGGTATGGACGAGATCATCAGCCTTTTGCAAATCTGGCGGGCGGCTAAAAGTGGCTCCTACGACGCGGTGATCATTGATGCGGCTCCCACCGGCGAGACGGTACGCCTGCTCAGTATGCCCGAACTATTCAACTGGTACGCCAGCCGGGTGAACGCCTGGCATAGCCGCACGCTTTCCCTGGCCGGGCCGCTCCTCAAGCCCTTTATGCCCAAAAAGAACGTTTTCGAGGCTATTCCAATCCTGGCCGAGCAGGTCGAGGGTATGCGGAAGGTCTTTAGCGACCCTCAGATCAGTAGCTACCGGGTAGTGCTAAACCCTGAAAAGATGGTGATCAAAGAGGCTCAACGAGCGGCAACTTACCTCAGCCTGTTCAATTATCCGGTAGATGCAATTGTGGCTAACCGTATCCTGCCCGAAACGAGTGCAGACCCTTTCTTTAACGGTTTGTGCCAGCAAGCTCAGGAGTACCGCGACCTGGCTCACCGCTCGTTTGCGCCGCTTCCGTTGATCGAAGTACCTATGCAAGCGGGCGAAGTTGTGGGAGTGGAGAGTCTTTCGGCTCTGGCCGCGAGTGTTTTCGCTTACCGTAGCCCCCTGGACATTTACTATCGCGGGACGCTGCAAGAGATAGTCAAGATCAAGGACGGCTACGTGTTGCGCCTCCCTTTGCCGCACGTCGAACTGGATAAAGTGATAATGACCAAAAAAGGCGACGATTTGATCGTGGAGATCGGCAATTTCAAGCGCGACATGGTGTTGCCGCATACGCTGGCAAACCGCCACGCTCAGAACGCTACCTTTAAGGATGGGGTACTACAGGTACAGTTTAACTAGGCGGAGTACGAACACTTACTTTCCGGCATTTGGCATTCAACTTTTAGTGATGAACGGTTCGGGAGAAGAGGATGTCTACAAGGGTTATCATTTATAGTGGCAAAGGCGGGACAGGCAAAACGACGGTTTCGGCGGCCAGTGCTGCTTTGATTGCCGCCAGCGGTAAGCGGGTACTGATCATGAGCAGCGACCCGGCTCACTCGCTTTCGGACGTGCTAGGTCAGTCAATCAGCCGGGACGACATTACACCCCTGGCCCCGAACCTGTACGGCCTGGAAATTGACACGATTCACGAGATGCGTAAGAAAGTGAGCGGCTTCCAACAGTTTGTCGCTAACGCTTACGAAAGCCAGGGCATCGGTTCGAGTGTAGCGGCGGAACTGGCGAACCAACCCGGCATGGACGAGGTGCTGGCTCTCAACCGGCTCCGCGAGGAGTACGAAACAGGCCGCTGGGACTGCATAATCGTGGATACGGCTCCCACCGGCAATACCCTGCGCCTTTTGGCTTACCCTGAAATGATCGTGGGCGGCAGCACAGGCCGCAATATGATGAAGGTTTACCAGGGTTTCACCTCGTTTGTGAAGCCGTTCCGAGGCGGGGGCGGCGGGGGCAACGAGGATTTCTTTAAGGAAATGAATAGTTTGCTAGATGTGATGAAAGCCCTGAGTGCTTTTATCATCTCAAGAGACTTGTCGGTGCGGCTGGTGCTGAACCCCGAAAAATTGCCTCTGATGGAAACTCAGCGAGCTTACACTTTCCTCAGCCTCTACGGGATTAAGCTGGATGCTGTGATCGTCAACAAGATTTTGCCGGGCGATAAACAGCTTGGCCCTTACTTCGATTACTGGGTGGATTTGCAAGCTAAATACCTGCAAGAAATCGACGAAAGCTTTGCTCCGATGCCGATCTTTCATTCTGTCCTGGAAGACGAGGAGCCGATTGGGGTTGCCAACCTGAAGCCCATTGCGGCCCGTCTTTACGGGGAGGCCGACCCGATAGCCCAGCTTTATGACCGGCAACTTATCTGGGTGGAAGATTTGCCCCCACTCCTTCAAGTAGGAGGACGCAAAGGGACGACGCTGGCCCGGCGGCAGTTTTGCGTGTACTTGCCATTCGTGGACGAGGAGGACGAACTTTACATCAGCCGGTCGGGTGACGATGTGAGCGTGATGGCCGGACGGGTGCAACGGGCGGTCAGCTTGCCGCGTATCTTGCTTGATTGCAAGCTTGGTAATTTTTATTACGAAGACGGCGTGCTAAAGATGGAGTTCATCGAACAGCCCGTCGAAGAAATTACCTGGAAAGACGATCCGTTCTTTGCCGCCAGCAAACTAAGTTAGTCGCCAACGAAAAGCCCTGAAAAAGAAAATTTCACGATCTTCTTTTTCAGGGCTTTTCGTGAGTAAATTTAGAAGGGTAGCCTTTACTTCTGATGTCCGAAGAAGAAACCGACCCACCTCATTGGCAGGTTTTACGCCGTGAGACAGTCTATACTAGCTCGTGGCTAAGCTTGCACCGGGATTGGGTGCGCTTGCCGGATGGCTCGGTCATCGAAGGACATCATGTAGTAGATTATCCACGTCCGGCGGTGGCGGTGGTGGCCCTGAACGAAGCCGGACAGGTTATGCTGGTGGATCATTATCGCTTTATCACTGGCAAAAGAGGCTGGGAAGTCCCGGCGGGCGGCATCGAGACGGGCGAAGCCTGGGAGGACGCCGCCCGCCGCGAACTTTTAGAAGAAAGCGGCTGTACGGGCGGCGACCTGACTTTCCTGGGTAGCTTCCACCCTTCTAACGGCAGCACCAATCAGCTTTTCGGGGTTTACCTGGCCCAGGGTGTAGCCCAGACTGCCCCGATCCACGATACCAACGAAATTATTGCGGCCCGCTGGTTTGCTCCTGCCGAGGTTCGCGCCCTCCTCGATGCCAATACCCTGCCCGATGGCCTGACCGTGACGGCTTTGCTACTGGCCTTCTTCAAGGGCTATCTCTCGTAGTTTTGTCAGCCCAGTTGGACGGCCTAAAGAGGCTCTAGCCGATCCAATCCTGCAACTTCTGGGGTAAAGGCTTGCCCATAGCCCGTATAAAGATAGTGGCTTTACCAAAGAAAATTAGCAAAGCTTGCAGGTAAATCTGAATCTGGGTGTCGAGCGGAAACGAAAATCCCCGGTCAACTGGCTTCTGGAAATCTTCGTCCGTTAAAGCGGCCAGCGTGGTCTGCATATCGGCGTCCAACTGGTCGTACCAGTCTTTGAGCCGACTAACGCTCGTAGTCAAACCCGCTTCGGTATTGTGATAAGCCCAATCTTGCTTAAAAGTCTTGAATGACTGAATGTAAGAATATTCGATTTCGCCCATCTCGCGGCAAAGTTCGCCCAGCGTCATGTTCTGTCCGCCGGGGCTAAAGGCCAGGTCGTCGTCGCTCAAGCTGTCCATCAATTCCGTCCGCATCCCGTGAGTTCCTGCATACATCGGCCATTGTTCTTCCATAAATTTATTCATAAAATCTCCTGATGTAATTATTCCGCCCTTTACAAAAAGCATTTTCACCAGATTAAAGATAGCACAAAAACTGCCTGAAGTATTGTAAAAACGCGACATTTCAGTCTTTTTGTGCTAGTATATTCACATCTAAAACTTTTAGCAGGCTTTTCCGACGAGCGGTATAAAGCCGGTAGAGCCTGAACATAGGCGGAGTAAGCAATGCTAAATCCCAGGACCGAGAAACCTAGAGGCGTTTTGAACCTGAAAACAGGCCAGCAAAAGTTTCAGCTTTCCCGGTATTTTCCAACTCAAGATTTAGCTTTCTTTGTGGAGCATTATTGGATTGTGAGTTGGAACCTCAGAGGTCAAGAACCTTACTTGCAAGAAGTGCTTCCTCATCCGAGCGTGCATGTGGTCTTCGAGAAAGACGGCGCAAGAGTTATAGGTGTGATCGAAGGAAGGTTTTCCCGTGTACTGGAAGGCGAAGGCCGCGTTTTTGGGATCAAGTTCAAGCCGGGAGCTTTTTACCCATTCCTGAAATCGCCGGTTTCCAGTTTTACCAATAGTTCGCTCAGCTTGCGGCAAGCTTTTGGGGTTGAAACCGTCCGCCTGGAAGCGACCTTACTCTCGCTAGAACACGAAAGCCAAATGGTCGAACTGGCCGAGGATTTTATTCGTTCCCACCTACCGGCCCAGGATGTAAACGTGGAAATTATAAACCGCGTCATTGATCTTATCGTGGCCGATCCTGCCATCACCAGAGTGGATCATCTTTTAAAACGGGTCGCTTTGAATAAAAGGACGCTGCAACGGTTATTTAGCCAGTATGTGGGAGTAAGCCCTAAATGGGTAATCAAACGCTACCGTCTGCACGAAGCCGCCGAACGACTGGCCGAAGGTCTGGTTCTGGATTGGCCCAGGCTGGCCCTGGCTCTGGGCTATTTCGACCAGGCCCATTTCATCAAAGACTTCAAAACCCTGGTCGGTAAAACTCCCGCCGAATACGCCCGCCACCACTAAGGCCGTTATAATAGTTTACCCACAGCTCAAGACAAATAGCCCCGGAAAAGGTTGTCTTTTCCGGGGCTATTCGAGGTGCGATACGGCCTAGTCTCCGCCTTTGAGGGAAGCCAGCGGCCATAGTCGGTATTCGATCCGGGCCAGGCCCGCACTTACGACGGCCTCGACGACTTCCTGCGAGGATTTGTAACAGGCGTCCGACTCATCAATCGGAACGTTGCCGTTCTGATTGACGATGATACCGCTCTCCTGGTAGAGCCGGTTAATTTCAGCCTGGATCAGGCCTTTCTTGGCTGCCGAGCGCGAGAGCTTGCGCCCTGCGCCGTGGTTGACCGAGAAGCCGCTCCGCACCGCGCCTTCCAGCGGGCGCAGGATATAGCTGTAATCGCGGTTGCTGCCAGGAATCAGCACCGGGTGGCCGGTGCTGGCCCACAAGGTGCCTTCCAGCCCTGGGTGGCCTGCTGGAAACGCCCGTGTTGCGCCTTTGCGGTGTACCCAGACCTCGCCGTAATCGGGGTGCCACTCTTTTTGTACCAGGTTGTGGCTGATTTCGTAAATCATTTCGAGATCGGCTCCAAAGACCTGGTGGAAGGCCAGGGCTACTTGCTCGAACAATACCAGCCGGTTGATAATAGCGAAGTTTCCTCCCGCCGCGACCGCATTGAGATAGCTGCGGTGGTATTTGGATTCTGGCGTAAAATAGCCCAGGTCAATATGAGTTGCCCCGTGGGGATTCTCAGATTTGGCAAGCTCGAAATAGTTGGTTGCCAGGCCATGCCCGAAGCCGCGACTGCCGGTATGTACCTGGACGAAGAGTGTGCCGGTTTCCTCGCAACGTTGCAACTCGATAAAGTGGTTGCCACCTCCCAGCGATCCAAGCTGCGTAATGCCGCGTTCGGGACGGCCTTTGCCGCCTTTCGGGATGTCCCAGGTATCGTCCACCGGGATGCGGTTGCGCTCGGCCCGGCTGCGGTCAATCCATGCACCGTATTTCGAGATGTAGTAGTCCGCTCCGCCACGGATCAGGCGATTAAACTCAGCGTCTGTAATGCGTGACATTTTTGTTTTGCTCGATGCCCCCGCACCCATTGCGACCCGGCTCATCACCTCGCGGTTGAACTCTAGCCGCTTGTCCGGGCTAGCGGCCTCCACCGGCACCGCCGATTTCGCGCTCATCATCCCGCAGTTGTGAACGAATACGCCGGCATCGAGGGCAAAGTTGCCGTATTCAGGCACATTCAGGCAGTATACATCTTCTACTCGCTTGACCATCTCAACACTAACTACTTTATGATTGTAGCCGTGTTTCCAGCGCCGATGATTGTGTATACCAAAACCACCGCCAGCTACTGTCTCACCACATGTCTCACAAACGTGTTCGCGGTGAGCGACCTCAGAAGATTTGGTACGCCCTGCCTCGCTAACATTGTAAGCTTGCAAATACTTCTTGCCACGTTCACCATTACCCGCAACAGCTTGTTTGAAGTGATCAGGGTTGTTAGACATGTAATTAAGAATATTTTGAGTTCCACGCTGGGCATAAAAAGCCTTACCTTCCTCAGTAAGAGCTTTGGCAGCTAGAGCCTCTTTACGCAGTTTCTCAAACTCTTCTGACTGAAAATGCGTATTACGGTCCCTCATCTGTTTGTGATAACTCTGATGGTCACGATCACCCATAAAAGCCAGGTTGTCCAGACTATTGTTGCCAGGAGTAAAATCTTTATGATGAATGATTGTGCGTTGATTGTTGAAAGCTGGAATATCGCCTAATAAGCCACAACGGGCTATAATCCAATGCACCGTTTGCCAGCTTCCAGAAGCGGGATGTTTAACTTTGACATAACCTTCAGGGTCAGGCTGGACATAAAAAGGCATCAATGAAATATCGGTACTGAGATACTGCGCTTCCCGGTAAGTGCCGTTACGCAACATAAACTTGTGGTCAGGAGTGCAAAAAATCTCACGACCATTATCTAACGTCACTTTGACCAGAGAAGCATCGTGGCGAGTGAGATGTGCAGTTGCTTTGGCAACTACAACTTTATGCTCGGCGGACAGGCTATAAACGTAAATTTCGCGACCTGTCTCGGCCAGTTCTTTGATAGGGTAAGCCCGACCGTCTAACAGAGGCACAAGTGTATCGCCGGTGAAGCAACCAATATCGTATCCAACTGGCCCCATCGCGACGGTGCCATCGGTCAGGATCACTGAACCGACCGGCACGCCGTAGCCGAAGTGAGCGTCCGGCGTAATGCAGACCAATCGCACGCCAGGAAAGCGGGTAGCGTTGACGATCTGGGCGTACAGGCCGTCCTCGGCCTCCGCCAGCAATTGAGGCGTAAAGAAAAGACGTACCGGCACATCGCTTGTGTCCATTGTCTGCAACTCGAAATAGCCCTCCGGGTGTGCGACGGCGTAATCTTTCCAGTTGTAAACCTTGATTGTCTGTTTCTCCATTGAGGTCACGTCCTACTTTTGAAAGTTAGTTTTACTCCAAATATAGCCTGAATATGTGTGCCTCAGCACCAGAGGCTATTTCTCATACCTTTTGGCCGGGTTATCCGAGCGAAACGTATCTAATTGCTTAGATGTATGTAGTATATCAACTCTCGCACTGGCTGTCAAGTAATTACAGGCTTGTTATGCACTGGCGGTCTGATTTGTAAACGCCCGGTGCAGAGGCTATATTGCCTGAGTAGTATTTTGTGCAGATCACACACGAGTGGAAGGACTTTTAACCAATGAGCCAGGAAGCAATGTCGCTATCGCGGGCGGCTTTTCCCGCTAATTTTGTATGGGGTAGTGCAACAGCCTCTTATCAGATCGAAGGAGCCGTGCGGGAAGATGGACGCGGCCCAAGTATCTGGGACACTTATTCGCATACGCCCGGTAAAACCAGTGAGGGCGATACGGGCGATATTGCCTGCGACCATTATCACCTGTACAAACAAGATGTGGCCCTGATGCGTGAAATTGGACTGGACAGTTATCGCTTTTCGATAGCCTGGCCGCGCATCATTCCTACCGGGCGCGGAGTGGTAAACCAGAAGGGCCTAGATTTTTACGACCGGCTGGTGGACGAACTGTTAAAGAACGACATCCAGCCTTATGCTACTCTTTACCATTGGGATTTGCCCCAGACTTTGCAAGATGCGGGCGGCTGGACTAACCGGGTAACAGCCGAAGCTTTTGCCGAATATGCCGATGTCGTTTCGAGACGGCTGGGCGACCGGGTGAAGGGCTGGATTACCCTGAACGAACCCTGGTGTTCGGCGGCACTGGGTCATATGATGGGCATGCACGCGCCAGGAAGCCGTAGTGTACACGATGGAGTGCGGGCCGGACATCACTTATTGCTCGGCCACGGGCTGGCTTTGCCCACCTTGCGCCGCAATAATAGTCGCCCAGACGCCGAATTTGGTATCACACTCAGCCTCAACTACTTCGAGCCAGGCGACGATACTGCCGAGGCTCAGGAAGCGACGATCATGGCCGACGCTTTCTCCAATCGCTGGTTCCTCGACCCCCTGTTCAAAGGAGTTTATCCTGACGTGCTGGATAGTATGTTCAATCCCCATCTACCGATCCAGTCGGGCGATATGGAGATCATTTCCGGCGCATTAGATTTTCTAGGGGTTAACTATTACTTCCGCAGTATGCCTCTGGCGGTCGAAGATGCGAATACTTTCACGCTTAAAACCCGCCAGCCTAAGGAGTCGCAGTATACTCATATGGGTTGGGAAGTTTACCCGGAAGGATTGCACAAACTCCTGGTGCGCTTGCATCAGGACTATGCTCCGGCCAAACAGTACATCACCGAAAACGGCTCGGCTTTTATTGACACCCTGATCGAAGATCAATCCGGCCCGGTGGTGCATGATCCTGACCGTTTAAACTATCTGCGCAACCACTTCGAGGCGGCGCGACTGGCGATCCGGGACGGGGTGCCTCTGGCGGGCTATTTTGTGTGGAGTTTAATGGACAATTTCGAGTGGGCTTACGGTTACAGCCGTCGCTTTGGCCTGACCTATACCGATTACCCGACCCAACGCCGCATTCTCAAAGATAGCGGAAAATGGTATCAACAGTTCTTGCGCGGTTAGCCTAACAAGCCTGAGAAATAAAAAGCGGCGAGAAATGGTTTCCTCGCCGCTTTTTATTATAGCCGAGGAAAATGTATGATTAGATAAAGAGGGCGCGGTAGTTGACCCGCCGGGTGCGCACCAGCGGGCCATCCCAGACCGCTCTTGACAGGGGGAGGGCTTGAGGCTGCACAAAATAGCCCAGCAAGTGCCGCACCGGAACAGGATCGCCGATTACTTCGACATGGCCCAGGCTCAAGCCCAGGGTGTGGGCGATGTCTTCGTGGTGAACTCGGACGCGCCAGGGCTGGCCGTCCGGCCTGGTAACGGGTAAATCCAACCGGGCCGATTCAACCGGCACTACGTTATCGCCCGGCGTCAAATTGGCTGCCGGTTGGCTGGCTGTAGGCCGTCCGTGCCGGTAGAGCAGGCCCGGCCCCGGTTCTTCTACCTGCAACCGGGCTATCGTCTGTTGCGACCCACTGTAGAGGCAGAAAATCTGGTCTACCCGGTCGAGTTGGGCCAGCCGTGCGGGGTTATTGAATTCTTCCAGAAGGGGGTTGCGCCGGTAGCCTGGTTTTTCGCCAAAAGGATACAATTCTTCTTGCCCATCCGGGCCGACGCGGTACAAGTAGTTACAATCGCCGACTGGCAGCAAATCTCGGATCGAAAGAAATTCATCCTGCATGTACTGGTGAAGGTCAGGCAGGTCGCGTTTGCGGACGGTGCGATAGACGATCCGCGCCCGCCGCCGCAAGCCGCCTGCTTCCATTGCCCGGATCAGGGCGATCATGCTCCGCGCTCCTTCGACGGGGATGCCGATGTAAGTGCTATCGCCGCCTTCGTAAGCGGAGTAAGCCGCGACTGCCCCGCGCATCGGAGCGGCTACCAGGAAAAGCCGGGCTACATCGTCGGCATAATGCTCACTCTGCACATAAAGTCGCCCGATCAGACCGCCCAAACTATGCCCGATCAAGTCTACCCGGCTGTAATCTACCGGCACGCTGGAATGGCGCAAAGCCTCGGCGGGCGATAAAGCCCGGATGCGTTCGATTTCCTGGCCCAGTTGGGCGGCTAACTCGCTTGCGCCTAACCGCCAATCGTAGGCGAAGCCAAAAAGCGAAACACCCGGTACATAACCGAGCCGTTCCAACCCTTCCAACAGATTAGCGTAAGCCCAGGTAAGCGGATCGAGCCGACCACGGGGAGCCTGGGCAGGCGGCCAGGTTCCCAGCACGCCCGGCACGACTACGATTGGGCGGATGGTAGCGGGCAAAAGACCTGGCTCCCCGTTGGCCTGTCGGGTGCGCGGCCATTGCCGAATTACGGTTGGTCTGGGTATGTTCAAACCAAGTCTTGGAATATCTTTTAAACTCATGCTTTTCCCATTTAACAAAAGCGGGCTGACAGCCGATGCTGTCGCCCCCTTTTCCCCAAAGATTGTACTTTTTGACATCTGGCACCGCCCTTTGCTCAGGGAGTACCTAAACCCCGACCCCCGACCCCTGCCCCCTGCCCCTTGATTACATAACGGAAAAAAAGCTCGTTGTGTTTCTCGTAAAGCGACCGCAATTCCAGGCCGGGCATTTCTTCTAAAGGAAACCCTGCGCCCGGCCCGGTCAAGATCGTGCTACCTGCTTTACTTCCGACCAGTCGAGGCGCAAGCGTCCAGAAAAGCTCATCGCCCAGGCCCGCCGAAACGAAGGAATAGTTCAGGCTTGACCCGCCTTCGCAAAGGAGGCGACGTATCCCCAGTTCCTGGTAGAGATAAGCCAGAAGCCAGCCCAGGTCTGGTTGCTGCTTGCCTTCGCCTTCGCCCGCCCGGTTCGGCACCCGCACCACCTGGGCCACCCGGCCTAGCTTGTTGGCTTGCTCCAGGCTGGCCCCTTCTCCCAGGGCCACCAACCGCCGCTCTCTGGCCTGAAAGAATTTCTTATCGAGCGGCAATTTTCCGTCCCGGCTTAAAACGATGCCCCAGGGCTGCGGCGCGTTTGGGAAGAAGTAGGCGCGTTCCTCGGCCAGAGCCGGATTAATTGCCGGGACGAATGGATCGCGCCGGAAGGTTTCGGCTCCCACCAGCACCGCATCCGCCGCCGCCCTCAAGCGGTACATCATCTGCCGGTCAGTTGGGCTACCCAGTCCTTCGGCGTTGCCCGCCGCACTGACCGCCCGACCGTCCACGCTTGATACCATGTTGAAATAAACGTAAGGCCGTCGTCCGCCTCCCGACAGGGTTACCCCTTCGATTGGAAAGTCCAGGCCCGGCACGGTGTAGACGCTTTCAAGCGGTATATCAGGCTGGAAGGCCGGGAAAAGCTGTCGCATCCCTCTAAAGCACGTCGCGGGTAAGTGTGGTCAGGAATTCCTGGTTGTTGCTGGTTTTGACCATCCGGCCTAACAGCAGTTCGATTCCTTCGGTGCCACCCAGAGCCGAGACCATTCGGCGCATTGTCCAGACCTGCTTGAGCGAGGCGTCGTCCAGCAAAAGCTCTTCGCGCCGGGTGCTGGAGCGCTGAATATCAATGGAAGGGTAGATGCGCCGCTCGGCCAGTTTGCGGTCGAGGTGCAATTCCATATTACCCGTACCTTTGAATTCTTCGTAAATAACATCGTCCATGCGGGAGCCAGTATCTACGAGGCAGGTAGCGATGATAGTCAGGCTACCGCCTTCCTCGATATTGCGGGCGGCTCCAAAAAAGCGTTTTGGCGGGTAAAGGGCCACCGGGTCAATACCGCCGGTGAGGGTACGTCCGCTTGGCGGCATGGCTACGTTGTAGGCGCGGGCCAGGCGGGTAATGCTATCCAACAAAATCACCACGTCGCGTCCGCTCTCGACGAGTCGTTTGGCTCGTTCGAGGGCCATTTCGGAGACTTTGGTGTGGTTGTCAATTTCCTCGTCGAAGGTGCTGCTAATAACCTCGCCGTTCACGCTCCGGCGCATATCGGTTACTTCTTCCGGGCGTTCGCCGATCAGCAGCACCATCAGGTGAATGTCGGCATAGTTAGCGGTAATGCCGTTGGCGATAGATTTAAGTAGCATTGTTTTACCGGCTTTAGGCGGCGAGACAATCATGCCGCGCTGACCGCGCCCGATAGGTGAGACCAGGTTCAAGAGGCGAGTAGAGAGGACATTTGGTACCGTTTCAAGGTCGAGCATCTGGCGAGGGAAGATCGGGGTGAGGCTATCGAAGTGCGGGCGGCGGCGGGCAACTTCGGGGTCCATCCCGTTGACGACTTCGACCCGCAGAAGGCTGAAATATTTTTCATTTTCCTTTGGCGGACGAACCTGGCCGCTTACCCTGTCGCCGGTGCGCAGCCCAAAGCGGCGGATCTGGGACTGGCTGACATAAATATCATCCGGACCGGGCAAGAAGCGTTCTTGCCGCAAGAAGCCAAAGCCGTCTTCCATAATTTCCAGGATTCCGGCACTGAAGATGTTGCCTTGCTGTTCGGTCTGGGCCTGCAAAAGCTTTAGAACCAGGTCTTGCTTTTTCAAGCCGCTTACGCCAGCCATATCCAACTCTCGTGCGATCTCCTTTAACTCATCGAGAGTTTTAGTCTCTAATTCTGAGAGATTCACAATCTAACTCCTAAAACAATTGGTTATATAATAATAAACAAAACTAAATTAAGGCTGAAAATAGGGTATACCAAAAAAGGCTCAGGCAACCCTGCCTCCCACGGAAATAAGGACACCGCCACAAAGCTTTCGATCAAACAAAGCTCCGGGTTTTTAAGGATTAAACCAGCGATTTATGGGCGATTTCGTTTACCAGCGGGGCTACCTGGAGGCACGAGGGATACAGCACCGAGGGCGCAGACACGCCGGGAGCAATTGTTTCGGGCCAGGTGAGTGCTGGCGACCCGGCGAAGCACCAAACCAGGTCATTCGTCTTCATCTACTTGCTTTTTTTGCTTCAGGTATTTCCAAGCGGTGAGGTAAAACATGCTCGTGCTAACTCTGAAATTCTCTTGGTGGGTAATGGATAATGCAATAGGGAAAACCTTTGTAGAGAAAACGGAGCAGCGAGAGTTGGGCAACCCTCCACTTTGGAAATGATTATACACACTTACGGTTCTCAAGTCAAGTTAGGCAGCCGCAAGTTTTCGGTCAGACCGGTACCACTCCGATCAGGCGTACTGGCCCTATTCGACCTATCAGGAGGCGACCAGAGCCGCCTCCGGCACTTTACTTTACCAGAAAGGATCAGTTTGACGGTCGAAATAGTTGGCCCGACGCAAGTATTCGCGTTCGTTCCCTTCGATCATCAGCTTATGCATCACCACAACATCTGCATCCGGCACGTTTTCGGTCGGCTGTACGCATAGACTCATTACCAGCCGACTCATTTCGTAAACCTCGACGCTACCCCGGTGACGTGGAATACGATAAGTGCGGTAGGGATACATCCCGCTTTGCACCTCGATATAACCCTTGCGCACCAGATGATTGTACTGCTCGGAATTCAGAAGAATCTTGAGCAGTTGTTCGGCTTTTTGCTCGGCTTCTTGCTTGTTGACATAGTAGCGAGCGAAAGCCGACCCCCGGTTAGTGAAAGGGCCACGCGCCAGAACCCGGTTGTAGGAAATGAAGTAAATAACCGCGATACAAACGATGACGGCAGCAAACAGCGACATCATCAACACGGCGTTTCCATCCAACTTTCTAGCCCCCGGCTACTCTAGGTACTACGATGATTTGTTCGGCGTTCTTATCGAACTTGTCTATGCGTTCGGCAGGTTTTTCAGGGGAGTCTACTCGGAAGGCCGTCGCGCCGCGTTGTCGGGCTTCCCGGAAAATTCGCTCGGCTTCTTTAACGGCTTTAGCAGCATCCGCATCGGTTGTTGCTTTTTCCGTATCCCACTCCACTACGGTATCGCCGAGTGACGAAAGAATTCGCATTTTCGCCATCTTAATTCCTCCATTTGGTTCTGTAACTTACTACGAAAACTTGTTATGCACGGTGGAAAATCCACCAGATGAGTCCATATTAAGAAACCAGAAAGGGGCTATCGCCGATGTATTACCGTCAATATCAAGCAACCCTAAACATAATCGGGTATGCGGATAAAATATTAAAGAACATCAGGACAACTTGCCCGACACTTTAGATAGATTGGTAAGCGCAAAAGGGTAATGTAGTTGTAGTGTTATAGCGTAGGACTTTGCACAGACAATCTCTGCAAAAACCGGGCCAACAATTAGAGAGTCCGTTCTTCCGTTCCGGTGTGGGCAAAGTTCTACTGGTAATTATATAGCAGAAAACTTTTTTTGCAACACTCGTGCGATCAGTAAATTGGGCTATTTCTGCTTAAAATCCACTGGTCCTGGCTTTATTGTAGTCTAAATAAAGTAGCACGGCTTCTAAAAAAGGCCGCGCTACTTGACTGCAAGGAAATCTTAGCAAAGAGAAACAGGTGGTCAGTGTGCCGTAGCTACCGTAATCGTTTCCTGAGCCTGGGCCGCGAAGGGCTTGGAGGCCGTCACGACCCGCACCGGTGGGTACATCTGGAAGTGCAGGTTTGAACGCTGGCTATCGTTCAGACCCTGTTCGCGGAGTACCTGCACGTACTCGCCGGTATGTCCGAAATCTATCAGGGCCAGCCGTCCGCCTGGTTTCAGCACCCGCACGATTTCTCGTAAAGCTTGTTCTCGCTCTGTGGCCGCATGAATATTGTGCAAAACCAGGCTTGAAACTACCAGATCGAACGAATTATCTTTGAAAGCCAGATGCCGCGCATCTCCCCGCCGGATTTCCACTCGTTCGCTCACACCTTCTGCTCTGGCGTTTGCCTGAGTGGTTTCGGGTCGGTTGCCGCTCTGGTCGCGGGCTTGCCAGGTATCAATGCCGACCGCTTTGCCGGTGGTCAGATGCTGGGCGATCCCATTAAGGAGTAGGCCGCGACCGCACCCTACATCCAGTACGGCTTCGTCGCCTCGCAGAGTCAGCGTCTGGAGCAACCGGGCGCGTTC
>JBBRBE010000016.1:0-56205 GCA_038206175.1 Chloroflexia bacterium | reverse complement strand
AGACGATCTGGCTTTTGTTTTGCAACCGCTTTGTTTTAACTGGCCGTGGGCTGTGCCGCCTCTTATTTTGTGGTAAGATGCTATCAGTTCCGCTCCGAGCGAACGCATACACACCATTTATCGCTCTTAAAAACTTTTCTTAAAAACTTTGAAATTAGACTTAGACCAAATCGACTCTCAGAGAAAGAGTAGGGGGATAACTCTTTCTTGATAGTACCTTTTACAATTTCTTTCTTTTCTTTGCTGAAAAGGCGGGCTTAGGAAATCTTAACAAGGAGGCTAAGATAAGCTATGAAGATACTGGAAGGGCAGACCGCTATCGTAACTGGCGGCGGGCGAGGCATTGGTACTTTCATCGTGCGAGAACTGGCGGCACAGGGGGCGAACGTGGTAGTCAATTACAGTACCAGTGCCGACGCCTCTAATAAGCTGGTTGCGGAGCTAACCGGGGAATACGGCGGTAAACACCTGGCCGTGCAAGCCGACGTCTCGATCCATCAGCAAGGTCAGAATTTGATCAAGACTGCTCACGAGGCTTTCGGTCAGATTGATATACTGGTCAACAACGCCGGGATTACCCGCGACAAAACCCTCAAAAATATGTCTTTTGAGCAGTGGGAAGAAGTAATTCGGGTCAATCTCAACAGTGTTTTTAACTGCACAAATGCCGTGATCCCCCTGATGCTGGAACGCAAGTACGGGCGGATTGTTAACATCAGTTCGTTCGTAGCCCTGGCCGGTAACGTCGGGCAATCCAACTATGCCGCCACCAAAGCCGGGATCATTGGCTTTACCAAATCGGTCGCGCTGGAAGTGGCCCGCCACGGTATTACGGTCAATGCCGTCTGTCCTGGCTTCACCGAGACCGATATGCTGTGGCAGGTACCCGAAAAGATACGCGAACGCATCCTGGAGCGCATCCCGATGGGCCGCTTCGGTACGTCCGAGGAAATCGCCAAATGCGTTCGTTTCATCGTAACCGAAGCTCCTTATATGACCGCCCAGGCCATCAGTATCAACGGCGGCGTCTATATTTAGACCGGGCCTTTCGCTTGTGTGACAGCTTCCGCTGCTAAGAGTAAAAACGCCGGGGCTGTCACTCCAAATACCGGACTGGAAGGCCATATCACCTGCGTCTTTTATACTAACTCCTCCCCTGGCGAGCTAAAATTTAAGTTTGAGCGAGTTACTTGTTGCTTTTCTGGTTATAGCTCTTTATAATACGCGCAAGTTAAACCTCGGTGCATTTCACAAAAGTCATTGGTAACAAAGCAATAAACATCTTATGACTGATGGGTATCGGCTATTTTTTGTTTAGCCGCCAGTCAGTAACAATAAACCTATAAACGCAAGGAGAACCTGATGGCCCTGGCAAAAACGTCTTTTGACTATTCCCTTCGGCTCGAAAGAGTGCGCAAGTTGATGAACCGAGAGCAAATTGACCTGCTCTTTTTGCCGCTTTCGGCAGGGCTACAATATTTGACCGGCCTCAAACGGCATCATCCCACCTACGGAAATGTAAATTATAACGGCGGTTGGGTTCACGGAGCCTTGCTGGGTCAGCAAAAAGGGCCGGTGCTATCGCTGCCGCGCATGGCAACTTTGTTTGCCTCCTTTCCAGCCGAACTGGAACTGGCCGTCTTGCCGGATACTGCTGACCCCGACGCGCATATGAAGAAACTACTGGCCGCGTTCGGGCCGATCAAACGGCTGGCAATCGAGAGCCGCACCTGGGGTTCAGCCGTTTTGCACCTGCAAAAACTCCTGCCGGGCGTCGAATTTATTTCGGCTGATCCGCTTCTGACCGAGTTAAGGCGGGTAAAAACTCCCCAGGAGATTGACCTCATGCGCCAGGCCGCCGCGATCATTGATCAGACGCACGCTCATATTATGACGATGCTGCGGCTCGGTCTGACCTATCACGAGGTCGCCGCCGAGATTGACAAGAAAATGATCGAACTGGGCGCGGAGGCGGCCTCTTTTCCAACGACCCTGATCCCGATGGCTCCGGGCGTAGGGCCGGGGGCGCATCCGGGCGCGGGTGGTCAGCATAGCAGTGCCGGGCCGGTTTTGCAGGCGGGAACTTCGCTCAGTTTCGATTACGGCAGCGTCTTTGACGGCTACTGCAACGATTATGGCCGCTCGGTCTGGATTGGAGACCCGCCTGCCGAGTATTTAAAAATCTACGACCTGGTAATTGGCGCACAAGCCGAAGCACGCCAGGCCATGAAAGCCGGAGCGATTACCGGCGAGGTGGCGAACCTGACCGCCCGGCGCATCATCGAAGAAGCCGGGTACGGTGAGCATTTC
The DNA here is from genome assembly GCA_038206175.1 of Chloroflexia bacterium. GTDB lineage: Bacteria > Chloroflexota > Chloroflexia > Chloroheliales > Chloroheliaceae > 54-19. Next base: position 53,895 of record JBBRBE010000016.1, on the reverse strand, counting down.
TTTCACCGCCTCGGCCACGGCATTGGCCTGGACGTTCACGAGCCGTGTTACCTGAGCGACGGCGACACGACCGTGCTGGAAGCCGGAATGACGTTCACGATTGAACCGAGCATATTTATACCGGATAAGTTTGGGGCGCGGATCGAGGATGTGTTTGTAGTTACCCCTGATGGGGCTGAACCGCTCAATCAGTACCCCCGCGCCCTGGAGGTAGTGGCGTAACTCGATCCGGCAGTTTACCCATAGGAGAAATAGGAGAGGGAAACGATGAATTTGCACACCAGAAATAAGGTTGTCGCCAGGGGTGGTTCACCCCGTCTGGCGGTCGGCCTGGCAATCCTGTTAGTAATGCTACTAACCCTGACCGCTTGCGGAGATAACACCGCGACCCCGGCCTCTAGCCCGGCCACAACCAGTGCCGCCGCCGCGACGACTGCTGCTGCCAGTACAACCAGTGCGGCGGCAACTAGCACGACTGCGGCCAGCGTAGCGACAACTGCCTCCACCAGCACGACTGCGGCCAGCGTAGCAACGACTGCTGCCGCTCCTACAACTGCTGCTGCCGTGGCCCCAGGCGGAGGCGGTGGGACGCTCGTGGTTGGGACGGTCTTTACCAGCAAAGGGTTCGACCCGGCCCGCGAATACACTCAGACTGCTTTTTCGGTCTTTCACTCGGTTTACCAGACCCTCGTGACTTACAAAGGTAGCGATCTGACCAAGCCTGTGCCTGAACTGGCCGAAAGTTACACCGTGGCTGCCGATGGCAAGAGCTACACTTTCAAGCTCAAGAGCGGCTTGAAGTTTGTCAGTGGCAACCCGGTGACGGCAGACGATGTAGTATTTTCCTACAAGCGGCTGCAAAACCTCAAAGGTCAACCGGCTTTTGTGGCGGCCAATATGACTAATTTCGAGGCCAAAGACGCTTCGACCGTGGTAATTTCGCTCAAGGATGTTGCGCCGGATACCCTGGCTCTGCTCACCACGCCCTCGTTCGGCGTCCTGGATAGCAAGACCGCTAAGGCTAACGGGGCAGTCGAGACCGATGGCGCCGACAAGAGCGATAAAGCCGAAACTTTCCTCAACAACCAGTCTATCGGCTCTGGCCCGTTTGTCCTCAAGGGCTTTAAGCCGGAGACCGAAATCACGCTGGAAAAGAACCCCAATTTTGGGGCGGCGGTCAACTACGACCGGATTATCATCAAGAACCAGCAGGACGTGAACATTCAGAAAGCTTCGCTGGAAAAAGGCGATATTGACTTTGCCTTCGACCTGGGCGCGGAACAGGCGACCGGCTTGAAGGGCAAGAGTGGCGTAACGATTAACCAGGGTACGTCCCTCACGATCTTCTTTTTGCTGATGAACGCCGATGCTTCGATTTCAGCCCCGACCGCCAAGCCCGAAGTGCGCCAGGCCATTCGTTATGCGATTAACTACAAAGATTATCTTGACCTGGGTGGCGAAGGTTCGGTGCAACCGCCTTCGGTTATTCCGATTGGACTGGCCGGCGCGTTGGGTAAAGAAGACCAGTTGCCTACCGACCTTAACAAAGCAAAAGCTCTGATGGCTCAGGCTGGCTATAAAGACGGCTTTAAGATTAAGATGTCTTATCCCAGCGACCTGACCCAGAACGGCGTGAAGTTTGAGACGATGGCGCAGAAGATGCAAGCCGACCTCGCTCTGATCGGCATCACGGCTGATCTCGACCCTAAAACGATCCAGGTCTGGCTGGACGAATACCGGGCGGGCAAACAGCCTATGACTCTTTCGCTGTGGAGTCCTGACTACAACGACCCGTCCGACTATCTAACCTTCTTCCCCGGCCAGAAGCTGGCTTTGCGGGCCGGTTGGAAAGCCGGAGCAGACCCGGAGATGGAAGATTTAGCCAAGAAAGCGGCGGTCGAACTGAACGAAGCCAAACGGTTGGACTACTACAAGCAAGCTCAAAAACTGCTCAACCAGCGCGGCCCGTTCCAGGCTTTCCTCCAGCCGTCTCAGGTAATTGGCTATCGCTCGAATATTAGTGGCTTTACCTACAACCCGGTCTGGGTCGTTGGCTTTAACGATACCAGCAAGAAGTAGGTTTTAACAACCCGGCGGGCCACCCCTTAGGAGTGGCCCGTTATTTAGCCTCCATAACTCGGTCAAAATGACAAAATTTCTGATTAAACGTCTGCTCCTCCTGCCCTTTATGCTGGCGGGTATCAGTCTGATCGCCTTTATCCTGTCGCACACCGTCCCGGCAGATCCGGTTAACGCCGCGCTGGGCGAAGGAGCCATCGGCAAGCCTGAACTGGTCAAGGCTTACAAAGAACACTGGGGGCTGGATAAATCGTTGCCAGAGCAATATCTGGTTTATATCGGCAATCTCGCCCACGGCGACCTGGGAACCAGCATCATCTCGCGCCGGTCGGTCGGCGAGGATTTGGGCGAGGCGTTACCGGCTACCTTTGAACTGGCGACTACGGCTATTTTGTTCAGTCTGCTGGGTGTTCCGCTGGGTATTATGGCCGCCCTCAACCACCGTAAGCTACCCGACGGCCTGATCCGCTTTTTTTCCTTGCTTGGTTCGTCCGTGCCGGTGTTCTGGCTGGCTTACATTGCGATCTTTGTGTTCTACAGTCAGCTTTCCTGGCTACCGGCCACCGACCGGCTTGATACGGGCCTGGCAACCCCTAACCGCCTGACCGGGTTTTACACGATTGACGCGCTCGTAAGCGGTCGCTGGGACCTGCTGGGTTCGGCCCTGCGACATCTGTTTCTACCGGCCCTGGTTTTGTCTTTTACTACTATTGGAGTAATTATCCGGCTCAGTCGCTCGATTACGCTGGAAGTGATGCAAAACGAGTATATACGGACAGCGCGGGCCAAAGGGCTAAATGATAGTAAAGTGGTGCGCCGTCACGCTCTGCCTAATATTCTAGTGCCGGTGATTACGGTGATCAGCTTATCTTACGGTAACTTGCTCTCCGGCACAGTCCTGACCGAAACGATTTTCTCCTGGCCGGGTCTGGGCCGCTACGCCTTTCAGAGTGCCACCAAGTTAGACTTTCCGGCCATCATGGGCGTCAGTATTATAGTAGCTTTGATTTACATTACGATCAATCTGGTTGTGGATTTACTTTATGGATTTCTCGACCCACGTATCCGCACCAGTAGTTGAGCCGAAGATTTTAAGTGCCCTGTTTTATTTCCTGTTTCTAAATGTCTAATCGGCTGGAAGCTTTGCCAGAACCTGAGAATAATACTTTATGAGTACACCCGAATTAGGTCAACGTTTGCCTCCCATCGTCCTCAAACCGGAAGAAGTCGAGCCGGTCGCTCGTTCGCGCCCGCGCCAGTGGCTGCGAAACTGCTGGCGGTTTCTAGGCCGTAATCCTTTGACCTTGATTGGAATAATGATAATTGTTCTCTGGCTAGGAATTGCCCTGTTTGCTCCCCTGCTGGCTCCTTACAGCCCGGCAGCCCAGGTCTTCAAAGACCGCAATAAACCGCCCGGCCCCGGTCATTTGATGGGAACGGACGAACTGGGGCGGGATATTTTCAGCCGCGTGCTTTATGGGGCGCAACTCTCGCTGCCGGTGGGTTTTGTGCTGGTGCTGTTTGCCAGCCTGATTGGGACGCTGGTCGGGCTGGTCAGTGGATATTTTGGCGGCTGGGTTGACGAAGTTATGATGCGCCTGACCGACCTGATCTTTGCTTTTCCCTCCATAATTCTGGCGATGACAATTGCCGCCGCACTCGGTCGTAGCCTGGTAAACTCGGTTATCGCCATCTTGATTGTGTGGTGGCCGGGCTACGCCCGGACGGTGCGAAGCGTGGTGCTAACGGTTAAAGCCCAGGATTACATTCTGGCGGCGCGGGCGGTCGGGGCCAGGTCGGGCCGGATTATGCTAAAGCAAATTTTGCCTAATATTCTAGGGCCGGTGCTGGTGGTTACTTTCGTGGATATTGGCAACGGCATCTTGATTTTTTCGGGCCTGTCGTTTCTGGGACTGGGGCCGTAACCGACCGATGCGGAGTGGGGCGTGATGGCGGCGGCGGGTATCAGCAACCTGGACGCCTGGTGGCGCACTACTTTTCCCGGTCTGGCAATTGCTTCGGTGGTGCTGGCTTTTAACTTTATCGGCGATGGCTTGCGTGACCTGCTCGACCCTCGTCTGCGGCAGAATCAACGCTGAACGAGCTGAGCGACCTTGAATTGAAGCTGAAAATAGAACTGACTAAAACAAATAGGAGCTTTGATGTCATCTACTACTGACCAGACGGAGCCAAACACCGCCCGCCTGACCGAGTTGACCAACCGCTTTCTGGATGCGTACAACGCTTTTTATCCGCATAACGCTTCGTTTTTGCTGGGTATCCACGAATACGATGGCCGTGTGCCGGATTTTTCGGCAGGATCAATTGAAGGCTGGCGGCAACAGCTAGGTGATTTCCTGGCCGAGTTGCGGGCAATTGACTACGCATCTCTGGCTAAACTGGGCCGCTTCGATTACAAACTGGTCGAAACTAATCTGGAGTTTGAGCAGTTACGGCACGGGTCGCTTCGGTTCTACGAACGCAACCCGATTATGCCCTACCTGTATATTTTCGATGTCAGTAATTACATCAAACGTAACTATGCCCCCCTTGAGCAGCGCGTCGAAGCTTTGTGTCGGCATCTGGAGGCCACGCCGCGCTTGATTCAACAGCTAAAACAAAAGCTCGATCCAACTCTGCCACGGGCCGTCGTGGAAATCGCCCTGGAAGCTTTCGGCGGCTTTGCCCACTATTACAATCACGACCTGGCCCACGTAGAAGGGCTAACCGACCCGGCCCTGCAAAGCCGTCTGAACCAGGCGGCAGGGGTCGCCGGGGCCGCCCTGGATGACTATGTGGCTTTCTTCCGGCAGCATCTGGAACGGGCCGACCAAAATTTTGCTATCGGAGCGGCTAATTATGGGGCTTTGCTCAAATGGGGTGATGGCGTAGATTTGCCCCTGGAAGAAGTGCTGCGGGTAGGAATGGAAGACCTGGCCCGCAATCAGGCGGCGGTGCGCGAGGTGTGCCGTCAGATCGCCCCGGACGAGTCGGTTGAAGCGGTGATCCATTCGGTCGGCTCGGAGCATCCGCCCAACGACGCCCTGGTTAGCACGACCCTCAAATACCTGGAAGGCATCCGCCATCATTTAATCGAGGCCGACCTGATAGACATGCCCAGCGAAGTGCGCTGTATCGTAGAAGAAACCCCGCTATTTATGCGCTGGGTCTTTGCCGATATGGAGACGCCCGGCCCCTTTGAGACAGTCGCCAACGAAGCGCATTTCTACATCAGCCCGGCTTCTGCCGATTGGCCGCTCGACCAGCAAGAACGCTGGTTAAGCCGTTTCAACGATTACGTGATTCAGGTCTTTTCGATCCACGAAGCTTATCCCGGTCACTACCTACAGCACCTTCACGCTCGTCATTCGCCCTCACGGGCCTCCAAAAACCTGTCCAGCTATACTTTTGTCGAAGGCTGGGCGCACTACTGTGAACAGATGATGCTGGAAGAAGGTTATGGCCGTGAGGCCGACCCGCTGGTGGGGCTGAAGCTACAACTGGCCCAGCTAGAAGAAGCCCTGGTGCGCGATTGCCGTTATATTTGTTCGCTAGGGCTGCATACTCAGGGCTGGACCGTCGAGCAAGCTCTGAAATTCTACCAGGAAAACGCCTGGATGGAGGAGATTACGGCCCGCCGAGAAGCCCAGCGCAGCACCTTCGATCCGGGTGGCCTGAACTACACCCTGGGCAAGCGGCTGTTTTACAAGTTGCGGGCCGATTACCGGGCTGAAAAAGGCCCGGCCTTTCGGCTGCGCGAGTTCCATAATCAGTGCCTGGCCTATGGAATGCCGCCTGTACCGCTCTTACGTATGCTCATGCTGGAAAACGACGACGGACAGTTGCTTGGCTAGCCTCAGTGATCGGGCGATGGGGGTAGCGGCACGGCACTGACCTGGCTGTGCCGTAGGGAGCGTGACCCTGTGCGCTCGATCAGCATCACCAGGCCACACAATGGATCGGGACAGATTACCCGCGTATCGGTTTGCATCCAGTCGTTCGGATGCAGAGGCCGTTGTTTGGCCGGTAGGAGCGGAATAGCCGCCTGTAATGCGTACAGACAAAAACTTTGCCGGTGCGGTAGGCTCAACTTGCCGCCGGTCAACTCAAAATATTCCCCCACCTGATGCTCACAGGTACACTGGCCGGTGATGGCTTCCACCGTTATTTTAAGATCATATAGCTCGAAGCTATCCTGTGGCTCGGCGTTATCGTCGGTCAAATCGCTCTCCCCGCTCTAAAGTTTTAAAGAAAGTAAGGCAGGACTTTCTGGCCCAGTAGCCGGATACCTTCGACTGAATTAAGGCCGTGCGGAGTGCCAAACTCGATCCGCCGCGCTCCTGCCGCCCTGAGATTCTCGACCTGCCGGATAATATCCTGGGGATTACCGGCAAACGCAAAGCGGTCGAGCATCTCGTCTGAAATCTGGCGACCTATAAACTCGTAGTCGCCGCGTTGCCCGGCTTCTTGAATCAAGGCCAACCATTCGGGGTCGTGGAGGGTTGGGTCGAGCGCGGCCACGACTGGCAGATAAAGGGCGGCCTCCCGGCGTACCAGGGTGCGGGCCACCTGGCGGTCGGGGTCTACTACCGTAACCGCACCCATACAGATACCGACTGTCCCGGCTTCTCGCTCGGCCCGCTGACTTCCGGCGTCAATAATCGGTTGCAAGTAGCGCACCATAGCCGGATTAGTCGAACCACCGATCTTGACTTCCTCGGCCAGTTCCCCGGCCATACCCGCGGTTTGCGCTCCCCAGGTTCCGATCATAATTGGAACCTGAGCGCGAAGAGGTTGGTAGTTCAAGCTTGCTCCGGCGGACAGTTTGAAAATCTGACCCTCGAAAGCTTCTTCGTTCCGGGCCAGCAAATGCTTTACCAGCAAAGTGGCTTCCCGCAGGGTCTGGTACGAGCGGGTCGGTTCCAGGCCTAGCTTGTCCAGCCAACTCCCCCGCGCCAGGCCCAAATACGCCCGGCCCTGGCTGACCATATCCAGCACCGCCACCTGCCCGGCTATTTCCAGGGGATGCAGGGTGTAGGGGTTCAAGGCTGCCGGGCCAAGCCGGGCGCGGCGTAATTTAGGGGCCATTACCAGCAGCGCACCCAGGGCCGGTTGAAAGAGTAGATCGTTATAGACGCTGACTACCCCGAAGTCGTACTGGTCTACTACTTCGGCCAGGGCCGCATATTCGGCAGGCGTCTTGTTGCTCTGGAAAGCAATGCTGAAACTGAACGAACCGGCCTCCGGTTCGGAGATAGTAGAGGCGTTGGGCGACATTTTTCCACTTCCTTCATAATTAAGACCCGTGCGTTAGCAACTAAAGTATCAGGGCGATTGCAAAGTCCGAGTTTTGCCGGTGTCACGCCCTGCGGGTGTGAGCGACGGTAAAGTAGGTCTTGAATACCTTCTATCTAAGCGAAGAATCTTCTTGACTAAGCAAGATCGAGGTAGCTCAAGAAGATTCTTCGCTTAGATAGAAGGTATTCAAGACCTGGCACAGGCATCGCTCACTCCCGTAGGGCGTGACATGAACCAAGTAGGACTTTGCATTCGCCCTGACTAAAGTATAAAGCTTTTTGGTCGGCAGCTACTTTCCCGATTTTAGCTTTGCGGGAAATACATCCGAACGATTTCGACGGGAGGCGTCAGGGTTTGCCCTTCCGCCGGTAAACGCTGGATTTGCCGGACTACCTCGATTCCTCTCACTACCCGCCCGAAGGCTGCAAATCCCTGTCCATCCGGGTTGCGCCGTCCGCCGTAGTCAAGTTCGGGTTGGTCGCCCAGGCAGATAAAAAATTCCGAGGCGGCACTATCCGGCGTCAGACGACCCATCGAGAGCGTCCCGTCGCGGTGGCGTAGCCCGGTCTGGCTGGTCGGTTCAAGTACGATTGGCCCATACTTGGCCCTGCCCTCGGTAAGCTGTTCGATTCCACGACCACCCTGAATTACCTCGATCTTAAACTGGTCGTTGGGCTGATTGTGCGGCGTGACAGTGCGGTAGAAGATACCGCCATCGTAAAAACCTTCTTCTACATAGCGCAAGAAATTAGCGGTGGTTTGGGGGGCATTAAGCAGGTCAATTTCAAGCTCGATTTCGCCCAGCCCGGTTTCTATTATCACTGCCCGTAATAAATTCTGGTTCTGTGTCGTCATAGGTCTGGCCCGGCCCGCCTTTCCAATTGGATTGTCCGCCCTTTTAAGAAAAAGGCTAACTTTTAGCTAATATGCGTCAAGGATCTGCTCAACCAGGCTACGCCCGTGAGCAACCGGCCCGTGAGGGCCGAGAATGGCGGCACTGGTGTACATACCGCCATCTCCAAAACCTGGGCCGAAGTACACCGCAAATAAGCCACGACTGACTCAGCCTTGCCAGGGAAAAGGTGATAAACCGACATCTTGCTCAGGCTGGTTTCCTGGATCAACTCGTCCATGCCCACCGTGTGAATACCGTGAGCGTAAAATAAGTGAGCTGCCGTATCAAGGATCACTTCCTGTGGGTTGGTTCGGCTTAATTTCCTGGGTTGAGGTCTGGTCTGCACATTATCGAAGTCTGAAATTTGGTCACTCATAGCCTTTATGATACGAAATATGTTGGCTCTTGACAAGCTTGCAAACTTGTTATATTTGAGACGAAACAGTTCGTTTCATTTTACCTACAAAGAACAGGAGAAAAACTCGTGAGTAATAACCTGAACATCAACACTTTGGCCCTGGTGACAGGAGTTAGACGCACTGGAGGTATCGGATTTGAAGCGTGTCGGCAACTGGCTCAAAGTTTTTTTTGATTTGCCAAGAAGAATACAAAATGCTAAAGTTGCATCGCTTCGAGAAGTTCTTTTGCGGGCGGGGTAAATCAACAGAAACGGACGGAAGGTAGAGGAGAACCACCCATGACCAGTGAGAGGGGCGGCGGGCTACGCCGGGCGATCATCAGCGTGTCGGACAAGACAGGCATAGTGGATTTCGCTCGTGGGCTGGCGACGGCAGGTTTTGAAATTTATTCGACCGGCGGAACCGCCCAGGCCCTGACAGATGGCGGGGTGGCGGTTCATTCCATTTCCGACCTGACGGGCTTCCCCGAAATTCTGGAAGGCCGGGTTAAAACCCTTCATCCGGCAGTTCATGCCGGTATCCTGGCTCGCCGCGACGACCCCGGCCATCAGGCCGAACTCGCCCGGCAAGGTTTTGGCCCGATAGACCTGGTGGCGGTCAACCTTTATCCTTTTGCCCAGACAGTCGCTCAACCCGGCACAACCCTCGAAACCGCCCTGGAAAATATAGATGTAGGCGGCCCGACCATGCTTCGGGCGGCGGCCAAAAACTTTAAGAGCGTGCTGGTAGTAATTGACCCGGCGGATTACGCCGAGGTGCTAGAGGCTGCCGCTGCGCCCGGCCCGGCCAACGAACTGCGACACCGCCTGGCGGCAAAGGCTTTCCAGCACACTGCCTCTTACGATACGGTGATTGCCCAGTACCTGCGCGGCCCGGCAGAGCATTTTCCAACCCAGGTTAGCCTCAACCTGACCAAAATTCAAGATTTGCGTTACGGCGAAAACCCCCACCAGATTGCCGCCTTTTACGAGTGGAAAAACACGCCCGACCAGCGTTTCACGAGTATTGCTACCGCCGAGCAGTTACAGGGCAAAGAGCTTTCTTATAACAATATTCTGGATGCCGATGCCGCCCTTAGTGTGGTGCGCGATTTCGTGGCTCCGACAGTGGCAATCGTCAAGCACACTAATCCGTGCGGCCTGGCTTCACATACTGACCTGACGCTGGCCTACGAACGGGCTTTGGCGGGCGATCCGCTTTCGGCCTACGGCGGTATCGTGGCGGTCAACCGCCCGGTCGAGGCAGACCTGGCTCATCAGATGGTCGGTACTTTCTTCGAGGTAGTGGTTGCACCGGAATTTACGCCCGGCGCAATAGAAATCTTTCGCAAGAAGAAATCACTACGCCTCCTGGCGGTGGGCGATCTTTCACAGGGTAGCGACCAGTTAGCAATGGCTTTGCAATACCGGCCTGTCGCGGGCGGGTTCCTGGTGCAAACGCCGGATGCTCTGTCCGAGCGCGATGTTTCGATGCAATCTATGACTAACCGCGACCCCAGCCTGGATGAAGTCTTGAATTTGCAGTACGCCTGGCGTGCGGTCAAGCACCTCAAGTCAAATGCTATCGTGCTGGTAAAGAACAATGCCATTGTTGGGATGGGCGCGGGCCAGCCCAGTCGGGTAGATGCGGTCAAGCAAGCAATCTACAAAGCGGGAGTACGGGCCAAAGGGTCTGTCCTGGCCTCGGATGCCTTCTTTCCTAAAACCGATGGAGTATTGGCGGCGGCTCAGGCGGGCGTGACGGCGATTATCCAACCCGGCGGCTCGATCACCGATACCGAAGTCGTCGAAATCGCCATTCAGCATAATCTGGCGATGGTCTTCACCGGACGACGCCATTTCAAACACTAGCAGGCAGTCAGCGGCCAAAAGTAGAGAGTTAGAAGCCGGGCTTTTGCTAAAATGTTGTGTCCGGCCCGAAAATGAAAGCGGGCTAACCCTCAACTCTACGGCCCTTAATATGAGGAGAGAATGATCCAAACTCAAGAGATAACGGCGGTGCTTAGCCAGTATGTAACTACGATTGACCGGGTGATCCAGGCGGAACTAAGCGATGGGCTGGACGAATGGATGCAAGGGGCGTTGGAGTATCATTTTGGCTGGCGGGACGCCGATTTCAGACCCTTAGCAGACGGCAAAACCGGCAAGCGGTTGCGCCCGGTGATGGCTTTGTTGGCCTACCGGGGGGCACTTGAAAGTGTGCATCCCGGTGCAGCCGTCAACGCCAGCCTGGAACCTGTTCTGCCTCTGGCCGCTGCCGTTGAAATGGTGCATAACTACAGCCTGATCCACGACGATATTGAAGACGAAGACCGCACCCGCCACGGACGGACTACCCTGTGGGCAATGTGGGGTAAGCCCAAAGCGATCAATGCCGGGGATTGCCTCGATATGCTGGCTTTTCGCAGCCTCTTACGCAGTGCCGAACGCGGCGTAGATGCCGCTCGGTTGGTCAAGTTGGTGGACGCGCTCACCCGGACTTCGATCCGGCTAACCCTCGGTCAGCAGTCCGATATGAGCTTCGAGGACGACCTGGCGGTAACGCCTGAAATGTACCTCAAGATGATCGGTGGCAAGTCGGCTGCCTTGATCAGTTGCGCCACTTATAGCGGTGCGCTGGTGGCCCTCGGTCCAGGCCAACCGGGTAACGACCGTCGCCTGGCTGATTATGCTCTTTTCGGGGAAGAAATCGGTTTGGGTTTCCAGATCAGGGACGATATTCTGGGTATCTGGGGTTTATCCGCCGATACAGGCAAGCCCAGCGGGAGCGATATTCGTCGCCGAAAAAAGAGCCTGCCAGTAATCTACGCCCTGACAAATGCGCCCGCCGCCGTTCGCCAGAAGCTTCTCGAACTCTACCGCAGCACCGCGCCCGTATCACCGTCCCAGGAGCAGTACATAATCTCGGCCCTGGAAGAGTGCGGAGCGCGAACTTACGCTCAATCCCAGGCTGATCTTTACAAAGAAACGGCTCTGGCTGCCCTGGCCGATGCCGCCGGGGGAGGGGCCGCGCTCGAACGGAACGAACCTTTGCACCAACTCCGCGACCTTTGCACTTTTCTGGTCGAACGCAACTATTAGTTTTTAAGTCCACGGAGAGCGGATTAAGAGGTTAACTCCTTCATGGAGTTGTTTTAGCCCGCTTCTAAAATTCTACGGTGGGCCGCAATTTTCTCAAGAAACATGGCCCGGATAGCCAGGTCGTGGATAGAAGCGGCCCGCATGTGCAGAAGCTGACGACTCTTATCAAGTACCGTCCGGTAGCGTTCGTCCTGAGCGGCCTTCAGCACCTCATAACAGGTTAAATAGACCCGTAACGGCTCGCTGACGCCGTTTAGATGCCCTTTTTCCAGGTAGGCCAGGATTTCCTCGACAATCTGGCTAGCCCGGACTAAGTTATTGCCGGTCAGAGCTAACCGGGCTAAACCGGCCAGGGGTTCGGTAGCTTTCCCAGGCTGTTCTAAATTACGTCTGATGCTAAGAGCGGCCTGGTAGACCAAACTGGCTTCCTCGCGCTCGTTTAGCTCAGACAGGGCATGCCCCAGGTAAGTCAGGGCGTAAGCCTCATATTGCAGATTACCCTGTTCGGCGGTTATTTTAAGAGCCTGACGGTTGTACGTGCAAGCCGCTCCATTCTCACCTCGCAAATGTGACAGCAGCCCCAGCGAGGACAAACATTCGGCTTCCAGGCGGGTATTTTCAGCGCGGCGTGAAAGAAGCAGAGCCTGTTCCAGATATACCTTTGAGGTGGCATAATCGCCTACATAAGTCCAGAGTTTGCCCAGACTTTCGGAGGCATTAGCCTGGATTGTCAGGAAGTGAATCCCGTAGGCCAGTTCCAGGGCCGTTTCCAACCATTTCTGGGCCAGCGTATATTCGCCCTGTTGCAGGTAAGCCTCGCCCAGATTGCTCACGGCGGCACATTCTCCAACTTTATTGTTTAACTCGCGGCACAGGGCGATAGCCTGTTGTGCGTAGAAGACGCTTTTGGGGTAATCAGCGTTCATGTCGTATAGCAGGCCCAGGCTCCGCAAAATTTCGGCCTGAAGCGGGCGCAAGCGTTGCTTTCGCGCCAGCAAGATCGCTTGTTCAAAAAGAAGCCGCGCCCGGTCTCGTTCGCCTTGCCACATCAATCCGCCACCCCAGCGCATTAAAGCTTCAGCTTCCAGTTTTGGCTGGTGAGTAAGCCGGGCCAGCCCGACCGCTTCTTCTGCCGCCAGGCTAAGTTGGTCGAAACTGGCCTTTTCTTTCAGGAAGTAGGCCAGCTTGACCAGTAGATGGGCCAGGGTAAACTGAACTTTTCGCTGGTCGTAACCGCTTTCCGCCAGCACTCCGCGCAAGCAGACTATAGCGGCAACCAGCATTTGTTCGCCTTCTTTGTTAAAGCCTTTGCAGATATAAAACCAGGCCAGGCCCACCGTACTGCGGCTAATATTCTCGGCATTAGCCTCGGCTAAAGCCCAGTGCCAGGCTGTTCGCACATTTTCAAGTTCAATCGTTATTTCTTCCAGCTCTTTGTGCTGACCGATAGAAAGAGCTTCGGCCTTGTGCTGCAACAACCGGGCAAAATAGCGGCTATGCCGGTGGCGGGCCAGGGACAGTTCTCGCGGTAATTGTTCTAGTTTATGGGCGGCATACTGGCGCAAGAGTTCGTGCATCTCGTAACGCCCTTGCAAGCTATAGTTTAGAAAGGATTTGGCGACCAAAGCTTCCAAAAAGAAGGGTGAGGCCTGCGCTACCTCCAAAGCTGCTTCGCTCTTAAAGCCGCCCCGGAAGACGGTCAGTTTGAGCAACACTTTTTGCTCGTTTCGAGAAAGCCGATTCCAAAACCAGTCCAGGGCCGGTCGTAGCCCATTATGCCGCGTCGCCCGCCGAAAAAGTTTATCGGGGTTGGGCTGCCCTTTTTCTACCCTTTCAGTTTCAGCCTGACCTTCCGGGCTTTCTTCCTCAGCCTTGCCTGAATAGCTAGGGTCACGTTCGAGTTCCTGCACAATCTGCTCTAAAGGAACTGAACGCGCCCAGGCCGCCGCCAGTTCTATACCCAGAGGTAAACCTTCGACTAAACGGCACAACCGAACTAGCCATTGCCGCTCGTCCGGCGTAAGCGAGGAATCGGTATAGGGGTTGCGCCAGTTGTACAGGTAAAGTTTAATTGCACCGTAAGCCTCAAAGTCCAGGTCGTTGCCTGCTCTAGGAAAATCCAGACCTTTTATTTCAAAAGAGCTTTCCGTGGGCAGGCGCAATCTTTCACGCGATGTCACCAGCAATTTAAGTTGCGGAGCGTTCTCCAAAAGCTCGATCAGCACCGCGATGTCTCCCAACAACTGCTCGAAGTTATCCAGAATCAGCAAAATCTGTTTATTTTGCAGGTAGTTGTAAAGTTGAAGATTGAGCGATTGTTGTCCGGCCACGGGTAGCCGTAACGCTTCGATGATGGCCGACAAAACCAGGCTACCTGTTTCTATCCCGGCCAACGCCACGAAGTAAACCCCTCCGCCGAAAGCCGGTAACAATTCAGCCCCGACTTGCAAAGCCAGGCGGGTTTTGCCGATTCCTCCCGAACCTACTAACGTTATTAGCCGATTGGTCTTAAAGCTTGCTTGAATTTGCCGTAGGTACACGTCTCGCCCGATAAAGAGCGGCAGACTGCCCGGTAGATTATGGGGAGATTGAGTTGGGAGGTGGTTGAAGTATTCGGCCAGCCTGAAATTACCAAAATCTGGCTGCACAGACCAGATTTTACCGTTAAAGTAGATTACCCTTTGAGCGATCAAGCTTTCAATTCCCGCCCTGATCCGGGTCGGGTACCCTTGCGTTTGAGCGTAAAACCAGCTTACCAGTTCTTCAGGAGGCTCCCATTGCAAACTGTGCCGCAACCAGAGTCGGGTGCTGCCGGGCGAAAGCAGCGTCAGTTCCAGCTTAGCCAGGGAGACTACCCCTTCCCCACCCGGAGGTACCACCGGCGAACCAGTTACTCCATAGGCTATCGCCAGGCTCGGAAAAAGATGATTGAGCAGTAAGTGTTGTAAGAATTCCAGCGAAGCGCGGTCAACGAGCGGTAAGTTGTCCACGGTAATCAAAAGACCGCTCCAACCTTTATCTGCCACCCATTGTTCTAAGGCCGTCATAATGTTGGTTTCATTCCAGCCTACCCCTGGGACTTCCAACAGGTATTCAAAGGCCTGGGCCATCACCCCAAAATGGCGGTTTTTCAGGGCATAATTTCCCTGAAAGGTCACTACCCCGTAGCCTCGTAACGCCGCCAGGTTGTTAAATTCACTCAGAAAGCGGGTAATGCCACTGCCCGCCGGGCCGGTGACACTCAGGACGCCCTGGGGGTGGACGGACAAGGAGTCTAAAAACCGCAAACTAGCTTCAAAAGCCTGTTCTCTTTCCAATAAACGAGTCGGTTCTAGTATTTCCCATTCCGCTAAGTTGATTAAATCCTGAGTATTTAGTCGTCCACGCCCGGTTCGCTTAGCGGCATAGGTACGCTGATCAGCTTTTTCAAATAATTCTTCCAGGTTGGAAGTATCGTCGGGGAAAAAAGCCAGGCCCGCGCTAAGCGTAAGCGAAACGGGCGGCTCTCCGGCAAAAGGCCGCAACCGAACAGCTTCCAGAAGCTGCTCGGCCAGCGCAGTCGCCTGTGCCTTAGAGGTGTTGGGCAATAAAATTACAAACTCGTCGCCACCGTAGCGAAAGATAAAATCGGAAGGACGCAAAAGTGTCTTTAAGCGTTTTACAAAATCTACCAGCACCTGGTCGCCCCGGCTATGCCCAAAGGCGTCGTTTATGCTTTTGAAATGATCTAAGTCCAGCAGCAGAAGGGCAAAAGTTTGATCAAAAAGGTTGGCCTGTTCAGCTAGCAATTGAAGCTGCCAGTGTAAGGAAGCCCGCGAATGCACACCTGTCAAAGAATCGGTTAACACATACCCATTTTCAGAATTATTCATGCTGAGCTAACTGGCTCCTGACTCAGGTTTTTCGTTTGGAATACGGCTATGATAAATGCTCTTAATTGCTCTAATTTTAGTCTAAATTAGTGATATTTGCTCGATAAGTCGCCGGTAAATTCCTAAATGACTTACTCTGCTTTTCAAATATAAGTCTAATCGAATTTAGTTGCAAAAAGGCTCACTCAATGTTAAAATTGAGGCCAAGCAAAATAAATCGTATGCGCGAAGGAACACAGGGCTGTTATATAACGGCTGGACAGCCCGCACACAGGAACGAACATCAGCCGAAGCTAGTTGCTAGAAATTATGGCTCAGCCTAAACCAAACTGGGAGGAGCGACCGCCCCGCCCTGATATTCACATTCTGGGGGATCAGACCGACTTAGAAGCGTCTGAGCCTTTTTTCTCGCGCCTTTCAATCGAAAACTTGCCGCCCAAGGGCACTCGCCGCGTACCACCGGCCTCTAAACCCGAACCGGCTCAGAATGTAACGCCCGATGTTCAACCACGGGAAAACTACGATCCTCTGGACGACTACGAGCCGCTACCGGGCGACCCGACCGCGTCTTCGCCCGACCCGCTTCCTACCTCTACCTCTGAATACACTTACCGCCCGCCAACGGAGCGTCGTCCCCGTCCGCCCGCCCGGATGATGGCCGAAAGTAAGACGGCCTATGCTGCCGACTCTGCCCCGGTTGCCTCGGATTTCGAGGAAGCTCTGTACGAAGAACCCACCCGCGTGGTAACGCCCCGACGTCGGGCGACGGCTGTGGCGGGTGGTAATCGAGGCCAAAGCTTGCCGTTTAGTCGGGGAGTGATCGGGCTGTTGGTGCTAGGAGTTCTAGCCGTATTGATCCTGGCTTTTGTGGTTTTTCGCAGTCCGGCGACCGTTGCACCGTTTGAGGTGGGGCTGAACCTGACCCGCCGCGCCGAGGTAACGGTGCAGACCCGGCTAGGCCAGGCCGATTTCGACCGACTGGCAAAACCGATTGAAACTGAATTTTCTTATGAAGGCAGCTACAACGCCACTGCCACGATTCAGGTGCCGGATGGTCGGGCCAGCGGGCCAATTCGCCTGCTCAATTCTTCGACTGGAGCTATCACGATTGCGGCGGGTACGCAGGTTGCCACGGTAAATGGCGTAGGCTACCGACTGGCCGGAGCGGTCACGGTGCCGGGGGCTGACCTGGGAGCGGCCCGGTTTGGTTCGGCAGGAGCGACGGTGACGGCTGACCGACCTGGCCCGGTGGGTAATAACGGTGGGCTGGGTACTTTTACTTTGCCTTCGGGAGTGCGTGTAACCGGGGCCGGGCCGATCCAGGGTGGAACCTCGCGGGCGGCCCGTGCCGCCAGTCCGGGCGATCTCGAAGCTCTCAAACGGCAATTAAACGACCCGGCTACGCTGACAGCACGAGCTAAAGATGCGGTGACGGCTAAAGTTCCAGCCGGCTTCATAACCGCCGGAGAGCCGGAGATTCTTGATCCCCGTATCACGATTGCCCAGGCTCCCGATACCGAAGTAACCACGCCCGACGGCAAATTTGTCGGCAAGTTGACCGCTCGCGTCCGCCTGTTAAGTTTCGACCCGGCCCAGGTCTTGAACGCTGCCGCCGCTTCGCCGGGCGATCCGGCGGCCCCCAAAATTCCGGCCCAATTCCAGCTTACGCCTGGCTCCGACCCAGAGGTAGTAGTCAACAATTTTGCGCTGCCGCCGCCCCCGCCGCCCGGCCCGGCCAGCCTGAAATTGCTCAAGGCTGATCTACCGGCCCGCAGCCTGGACGTTACTTATACTCGGCTCTACCCACCGGAAGGTAGCGAAGGGCTGGCTGCGGCCCTAAAAAGCTGGGTGGGGCGGCGAACCGATTTCGACCGGCTACTCCAGATGCTTCGCGCCCGCCCCGACCTGGCCGACGTCACGCTCAATCTTAATCCGGGCCAGTCGCTCCCGCCTCCCGGCGACGACCGTTCGATCAAGCTGACGGTAAGTTACAAGTAGATGTAAATAACATACTATTTCTATCTACAACTACATCTACCCTGTAGTAAGAAGGCTATTAAGAAGGCGAAAACCCCCGTTTCGCCTTTTTTGTTACACTTTTATAAGGTGCCTGACGAATCTATGTATCAACAGTCAGGATCGCTCTGGCTCGTTCGTTATAATTGCAAGACAGGTTGGAAATTAATCAGGGTAGCCCGGTTAGCAACTATTCAATTCAATCGAGTTTTATTCCTGCATCATTCTTCAGGTGCAGATGGCAGGGAGCAAACCGGGTGGTGCAGACAGGAGGTTCAGTCTGAGGTTGGATGAAACGGAAACAAGTCCTGTATCGAGCGGCGCAAGGGTTGCGAGCGAGCTATCCGACGAGACCGGCTATGCCCGGCTTTTCCAGGAATACGGCCCGGCCCTGGTTCGCTATTTATACGGGTTGGTGGGCGAGGTCGAAACGGCCCGCGACCTGGCTCAGGAGACTTTCGTGCGGGGTTACGAGTTATGGCTCGACCCGGCCCGGCACAATTCCCCTGGCAACTGGCGGGCCTTGCTTTACAAAATCAGCACGAACGCGGCATTGGATTGGCTTCGGCGGCAGCGCAAAATTCGTTTTAGCCCTTTGGCCGACCCTGCCACTGCTGAGAGCAGCCAGGGCGAGGTGAGAGTGGAGCCGCCCGACCTGGCCGCCACTTTTAGTGACCCGGCCCGCCAGATCGAAACCCGGCAGGCGGTGCTGGAAACCCTGCACCAATTGCCGGTGGAAGCGGCGACCTGTCTTTTATTATGCTACGACCAGGGCTTTTGCAGTCGAGAAATTGCTCTGATTACCGGCAATAGTGTCGAGGCTACCTGGCAACGCCTCAGTCGCGCCCGTCGCCTGTTTTGTAGCTTGTACCAGAAGGAGCAGCTTAGCGATGCCTGAAAATCCCCCCGAATTTAATTCAGCCTCTGATCTGTCCGGTTCATTTTGCCCGCTTTGCGGCAGCCCGGCCCAGGTCGAGCGACTTTTGCAAGGTGAAGGAAGCCAGGCCGAACGGGATGAATGGGCCGCTCACCTCGAAGCCAGCCCGCAATGCCGCCTGGCTGAGCGTGAGGATCATCAGTTGCGGTTGCTCTTTCAGGATTACAGGGCTGATCCCTTTTTCACACATCTGAGCGCGGGGTGGAAGCCGGATTTATCGAAGCTTAAATCAGTCGCAGTGTCAGGTTCTGCTTCTGTAGCGAACTCTTCAGGTCTTTCCAAGTGCGACATACAGCTCCAGAAAGGACAAATAGAGGCAATGAAACGAGATTTAAAGCCGGAAGAAAATTTGTCAACGCCTTCTGATTTCGAGAATGTACCCGAACTACCACGCACCACTGAGGCTCCCGCCCCGGCGGTGCGCCCGTTATCGGTGGCCGCCCGGCGGCGCAACTTATGGCCTCTGGTTCTGGTGGCCGGGTTGGTGGTGCTGGTGATAGCCGGAATAGTGGCAGTAGTGGTGGCCGGACAATCGGTCAGCAAAGACCCCGGCGACCCGGCAGTAGCCGCCACTGTAGCCGCCAGCCAGAAACTAGACCTGGCCTATCCCGGCAGCGACCGCCTGGATATTGGGGTTGACGAGATTTTAGCGGGTAGCAGCAGTAATGACGATCTCAAAAATACAACCTTTACAGGTAGTGCCACGACCGACGATATACCTAAAATTGTAGCCTACTACCGCAAAAAGTTAACCGACGCCGGTTACACAGTCCTGCCCGCTCCGGTGGCGGCTTGCACACCGGGCCAGAACGGTTGCCCGGATACAACCTCGGTTAATGGCACCAAAGGCGAGATAGGGGTTAGCGTCGGGATTATTGGGCCAAACAGCATTAAAGAGCAACTGAGTAAATCCGCTTCACTAACCAAACTGGCCGACAAGCTCAAGCCCAACCAGAACGTAATCTTTGCCCTGGCGGGCTTTCCCGCCCCGACTAGCGGTCTGGCCGCTATCAGCCCAACCCCGGTGGCCTCAAACTCGAAAGCGGTCTTTGGGCCGGACAATCAACTTCACCTTTATACCGATAGCGGCCTCGTCTCGAAGGGTGCTTCGGCCCCGGTCAAAAGCAAAGACGCTCAGGCTACTGCCTCGGTTGATTGGCTGATTGCGGATGGTAATAAAACTTATTTATCACTGCGGCTGAACCGTCCGAATTTCTCGCCTACCGGCAGCCGTGAAGATTATGCTAAACCGGGAACTTTCGGCACTCTCAGCGATGAAAAGGGCAAAACTTACGATTTGCGTGCTGGCGGCAATTCCAGTGACGGCAAAACCCAGGTCTGGGAAGTTACCGCCCCGGTCCTGCCTGCCTCGGTACGCAAGGTGACGCTCAAATTCGGCCCTGGTTTCCCGGTCGAATTTAGCGATGGACTTGACCTGCCGCTAATAACTTTCAAAGAGGCTAATCTACCCCTGGCCACTCCTTTTCCCGGTGGCCTGGTCGAGGTCAAAGGCGTCAAACTGCGAGTGCCTTACGCTTATTTTGGCCCGGATCGGACTATTCTACTGGTCAACCTCGATCCAAGCGAACGCAAAAAAGCCACCGGGGACAATACTTTTGCGGTTGTGCCGGTAATGACCCTGCCCGGTGCAGTTTCTAAGACCGGCTATGACCTGAGTGTGGTGGATGATCAGGGCCAGAAGCTCGAACCTTTGCCCGGCAATAATATACAGGCAAGCCATTATAACCCGAATGGCGACTCTGTTTTGGTGTTGGGGCCGGTCAAACCCGGTGCTAGAAAAGTGACCCTCAGCTTGGACAGTCTGCGGGCGAATACTCACGAGGAATACAAGGCCGGGCCGGACAGCGACGCCGCAACACCCATAGCTGCCGGGCCGGTCTACAAAGTACCTCTGGCCGAATTGCTCAAGAGCCGAACTTCGCAACCCGGCATTTCCTTCGAGCTGAACGGTTTCAAAGCCAGAATGGTCAGCTTACAGGCCAATCTGGATAGCACCGGCCAGAACGTCGAATTAAACCTGAGTTATGTGGCGGACAAGGCGGTTCCCGGCCCCGATGGAGCGGTTTTGCAATTTATCAGTTTTGTTTGCCCTAAGTGTGGGACAAGCACTGGCAATAGTAGTCAGGGCGGGAGCGTAGTTGCTTCATCTGGTGCCAAACTGGGCGCACCTGGGGCCGACCCACAACCGCTTAGCTTCACTTTGCGGTTTAAGTACGATCCGGCGGCAACTGAAATTGAACTGACGGCCCAGAATACTCAATTTACTTTGCCTGGCGCCTGGCAGGTAACGCTGGCAGTGCCGCAGAAGTAATTACCCCTACTTTCATCCGAAAAGGGACAGGCCCGGCTTATAAGCCGGCCTGTCCCTTTCCTATCGCCACTATAGCAACTTTCGCTTCTTTGATAAATAACTCGCTTTACATAACAATATCATTCCCTTGCTGCGGCAGTCTACGGGGTATAGCCTATTAACAGGCAGGCTGGCAGGTAGTTAGAGCCGCAGTAATAGTGGTAGCCAGGTTGTGACAGATGAACATGTGCGCGTCCTCTACTTGCTGCATCACCGTGCAGTCGCTAGAAATTGCCAGGTCTACCAGTTTCCCTAACTTGCCGCCACCGTAGCCGCACATCCCCAGCGTGTAAGCACCCATTTCGCGGGCGACCGTGATGCCCTTCAATACATTAGCTGAATTGCCACTGCCGCTAATGCCTACTACCACATCGCCAGGCCGCACCAGGCCGCGCAGTGGTTCGGCAAAAACGTTGTCGTAGCCGGTATCGTTGGCCCAGGCGGTCATCAGGGCCACGTTATCGGTTAGCGAAATAGCTCGAAAGCGTGGCTGACTCTCTACAATACAGCCTTTCGCCAGGTCGTTAGCGAAATGGGAAGCCGTGGCCGCGCTGCCGCCGTTGCCAAAGATATAGACAGACGCGCCGCGCCGGTTCGCCTCTAGCAATACCTGAACAGCCTCGACAATTCTAGTCTGGTCGAGGTTGTTCAAAACGGTTTGAACTTGCTGAAAATAAGTTGCAACACAATAATTCAGGTTTGTGCCGTTAAAAGTTGAGGTGTGCATGACTCAAAGAGCCTCCTGGTATGCTGAGAGGATTGTTTGCCCGGCCCGCGAGTAATTGATTGGGCTAAAGTCTGGCTAAGTAAGGTTGCAAGCAGACTAGCATACAAAAATAGGGCTGTCAATTGTGAAACGTTAGGCTAATAATTTTAGAGTTAAAGTTTGTCCAGCAATTAACTTTTGTTATTCATAATCAACCCATCATCTCCTATTCCAACACAATCATTTGTAGGGGTGCAAGCTAAAAATCTTAGTTGCTTGTTGTTAATGGACTGTAGATACCAATTTTGGCCTTTATCTTTTGTAGCAATTACATTACGTCCTACAACATCAAGTCCGTAACATGTATCGGCAGTGCTACAAATTAAAGGAGATATTATGCCTACTTTAACGTTTGCATTCAGCATCACAGCCTTCGTCCAGGTGGTTCCTCCGTCCATTGTTGTTAAAATTGAACCGCCCCACACTCCTCCACTTGCCCAACAATTAAGTGCCGTTGGGCAACTGACCTCCATTACAGGAAATTGATTATCAAAAGTTTTGTCTGACCATTCTTTACCACCGTTTGTAGTAACCCAGATCAACCCCTCGCTGCCATGATTACCCCAGGTTCCTCCTACTACAACACACACTTTTTCACTGGAACACGCAATCGCATTAACAGCAGTTGGGGTGGGGTATTCCTGCCAGGTTTTTGCACTATCCGTAGTAACCAAGATACCTCGAAGCAAAATGGCATAACAGGTAGTAAGACTTGAGCAATAGAAATCTCTTACCCAGGGTATTTCACTATATTGTGTTTTAACCAGATTCCAACTTATACCTCCATCTACGGTAGAAGCAGAAAGGTAAAAGTTAGGGCCAGAGTGAGCAGCTTCGGTTCCAAAAGTATAACAAACCTTATAACCTGGACAACTGATAAATTTAATTTCTTGCTTTTTATTCAAAGGTAAGGGGGCAGGGAAACTTTGCCAGGAACGCCCAAAGTCATTTGTTTCTTCTACATAACCCTGGCGGCTAAGGGCGTAACACGTGTTATTACTGTTACAAGTAATTGCATCAAGTTGTAGATTTCGAGGGTTTTGTAAGACTTTCCAACTAGCAAAATTAGAGGGGCCAACATTAAGGACAGGATTTATCTGGAAAGATCTATTTTGAGTTGTTGAAGTTGTATTTTGAGTTGTATCCATACAACCCGACAGGAAAAAGCACAAAATTAAAAAGACTGCGTACAATTTTGTTTTTTGAACCCTACTAATTTTGAACATGACAACGAACCTCTACAACTACTTAAAATGGCCTTACAACTGATTAGTATTAACCTACCAAGACGTTGTTGGCAAATGATAACACGACAGCGCAGGCGGTGAAGTGTTGTCCTCACCGCAGGCCGTTAGAACCAGGCCGCATACGCCTATTAGAAAGAAAAAGCCGCCCAGTTCTTTTCGCATCTTTCTCCGCCTCATTTATCCACCATACTCGCTGCTTGACGTTAATTTATTCTAACTATACACTAAGTTAGTAAGAAATTGAAGCCTTGAAAAGCCCTTTCGCAGCGACAAACATCACCAGGCTTTGCCTTTCTCCCCAATAAGGCAGTAAGTGGAGTACGGAGAGTGGCCTCGATTGTGCTATTATGTACAAGTGGTTTAAGTCCTAAGAGCGAAAATGACCTGGAGTATAAAAAGAGGTTCCAGGGAAAATAACCCTGGGCTGATAGCCTGGAACAAAATGACAAAAAAACTTTTATTGATAAACGCCGGAGCCGGTCGCGCCCGCCGCAGCCGGGAAATGCAAGATTTGCTGGCTCAAGCCGCTCAACAGCCCGACCTGCGAGTTCACCAGATCGAACCGGGCGACGATGTGGCGGGGTTGGTGCGGCGGGCCTTGCGTGAAGGGGTCACGGCGGTTGGGGCTGCCGGGGGGGACGGTACGATAAATCTGGTTGCCTCGCCTTTGGTTGGGTCAGGTGTACCGCTGGTGGTAATTCCTTTTGGCACGCTCAACCATTTTGCCCGCGACATGGGTATCCCGGCTACCCCTACCGAAGCTCTGGCTCTCTTTGCCGATGATAGCGCGACCCAGGCGATAGATGTAGGCGAGGTGAACGGCCATTTCTTTCTCAATAATTCCAGTGTCGGTCTATACCCCCGGCTCGTCAAGCAGCGCGAACGCTACGAAAAGCGGCTGGGTAAGCCTTTGGCCTATGCTCTGGCGGGCTGGAACGTGCTACGGCAACCTCTTCTTTTGAACCTGGAACTAAATCTGGAAGGAAAAACCGAGAAGCTAGAAGTGGGGATTCTTTTTTTCTCGAACAATCGGGCCGTGATGACCCCTTTGCAAGCCGGACATCGCCCACGCCTGGATGACCAGGTGCTGGATACTTACATTGTACGGGCCGGTTCGCCCTGGCAACTTTTTCGGGTAGCG
The DNA here is from genome assembly GCA_038206175.1 of Chloroflexia bacterium. Lineage (GTDB taxonomy): Bacteria > Chloroflexota > Chloroflexia > Chloroheliales > Chloroheliaceae > 54-19. Next base: position 29,774 of record JBBRBE010000016.1, on the reverse strand, counting down.
GCTAGTTTTCTGCGTAATCGGTTGGTCGAGTCGCCCCTGGTAACACAGGCTGAAATCGGCGAAGCGACCGTTTCTGCCAGCAAAGGACGTCTACGGGTAGCCCTGGATGGCGAAGTACAACGCCTGGCTCCACCGCTACGCTACCGCATCCGTCCAACGGCTTTGCTCGTCCGCGTGCCGACCACTCCTACCGCTGAGCCACAGAGTTGAACAGCTGCCGGACACCTGAACTTGAACCTGTTAGTAATTGACGCCCTGTACCAGTTCAGTTTTGCCCACCACCACCGTATCGGCCAGGCGGTCGTGCCAGCCACGCTTGAGAGCCTGGGTGAAGCTGGCGGTAAAGCCGACTATTACCATAACTTGAAGAACCAGCCCAACGAAAGAACCGACCGAACCGTACAGGCTCGCGACTACACCCAGACCAAAGCTGTAGCCAAACAGATTGCGGGTGAAGGCGGTCTGAAAATCCATTTTAGCTCCGTCCAGGCGAATGACTTTGATCCTGGTCAATTTCTTACCCAGGGTTTGCCCTCCGGCCAGCCAGGTCAGCAGCGAACAATACAAGAACGAAAGCGTGATAATCAGTAGCGAAACCCAGGGCGGTACCCGCCCGCTAATTTCCTGGCTGAGTTGTTCCTGGCTGAGGCGGGTGCCGGTATCAACCAGCTTTTGCTGCAAATCGGGGTTGGCAAAAAGCACCAGCAGCAGGCTGATAAATTGCAAAGGCAAGTATACCAGCATAAAATCAAATAGAGCTGCGTAGAACCGGCCCCGCAAGGTCGCCAGGGGCGCGTAAACTTGTTTCTTTTCTTTGTTCTTGTAAGCATAAAAAGCTTCGGGATGGTCTACCACTACATAAGGTTTGCCGTTAGGAGCGACCGGGAAGTGCTGGGTCTGGTGGCGGCGGGGGAGCGGCGGGTAGCCATAAGGAAAAGGCGGTCGCCAGTTGGGGTCGGTCTGGGCAGGTGGAGAGCCAAAAGGATTATTGCCCGGTAGTGGGTTGGGGCCGGAACTGGGTGGATGGAGAGTGGCTCCTTCAGATGGGGATGGCGAGGAGTTGGGAGCCTCACTCTCCGGCTGTACCAGAAGTGTGCCGCAATTGTAGCAATAACTGCTACCGAGAGTATTTTTCTTTCCGCATTTTACGCAATACATAGACCAGCCGATTCCCCTGTCTAAACTTAGCCGTCATTTTTGCTCTTTTTCTGTGGGCATGATAGGCGAATTATGGCTACAAAGCAAGCTGCAAAGCCAGGTCTGTCGGTCTTTTGTACGGTAACTATGGGCTTATGATGAGCGCAAGAGACTTGCCCGCCCTTCCTTTTTAGTATATATTCTGAGCAGGATTTCAGCCTGAATATAAGCGGTTAGCTTACGTTTAGCCCCGTAAGGGTCTGCTGACCCTTTTGAAACCTGTGCGGGAAGTTTAGAAAAAGGAAGGTTTAGCCCTATGCGGCTAGTAGTGATCGAAGTGCCGGGACTACCGCCGGGTGCGACCCAGGCCCAGGAATTTCAGCTCCAACCAGACCCGCAACATCCGGTCTGGTCGGTCGGGCGACAGTTGGGCAGCAATATTCACCTGGTGGACGCCAGCGTTTCGCGCAGCCATGCCGAGCTTCAGCCCCACCCGGAAGGAGTGCTGGTGCGCGACCTGAGCAGTGCAAACGGTACTTTCATCAACGACCGCCGGTTGCCTCCAAACGTGCCAATGCTATTACGCCCTGGCGACCGGCTGCGAGTGGGTAATGTGGTGACGATTTTGGAAGCCTGGGCTATGCCTCCATCTCCGGCGACCTCCTTTCCGGCTCCCGGTCGAATGACCGAACCGCTTTCGGATGCGCAAAGAGCAGGTCAGGATAAGGGCCGTCCTGCTCCGGCCAGTTCGCCTCGCGGCCAGTTGCCGCCGAACGCCGGGCCTGCCGAACAACCTGCCCGCTATGGCGGGCCAATCTATGGGCCAACCGTCGGCCCGCAAGCTCAGCCGCAACCGGCCCCGGTTCAGTTTGGGCCTCAGCCTCGCCCTGATCTCGCCCGGCCAAACCCGCCCCTGCGCCGGGATGAACCTTCTTTACCTTCGATCCAAAATCCTGATTTTGACCTGCCGACCCATCAGCCGCCCCGTTACCCCGGCCCATCTTTCGTGACCCCTGCGCCTTACGACCCACCGACCGACCCCGCCGGGCCAGGCCAGTATGGATCGCGTCCGCTCTACGAGCCACAAGCGCAAGGCGGGCCACCCTTGCAGCAATATCAGCCGCAAAGCGGGCCGCCCCTGCAACAGTATCTACCTCCGACCGGCCCGGCCTCGGCTCAAAGGCAACCACCTTATCGGCTGGCCCCGGATGCTCCCCGCTACCCCGCCGAACCGCGCAACCCACAGGCCGGACCTCGTTCCCGACCTGCTCCGACCCGCCAGCGTGGGTTTCCCTGGCTGCCGTTTTTGCTGGGCTTGCTGGTGCTGGTTTTGGTCGGTGGCGGCATTCTGGTTTATATTTTGCTTAATCCGACTAAGAATTCGGTCGCTCCGGCCCTGGCGACAGTAGATTTACCTTCGGGTGTTTCGTCCAGCCCGGCCCAGGCCGATACTGCGCTGGGTGTGAACCTGTCCCGGCCCGCCGCCTGGACGCGCAGCGAGAGTGGGCCGAATCAGGTGCTGTTCTACCAGCCGAATAAAACTAGCCTGGTGCTGAATATTGAAAAGCCGCCCAGCCCAACCCTGCGCGATGCTGCGCTCTCGCCCGAAACGGCCATCCGGCAATACGTTGCCAACGTCAAAGGTAATTCCTCGCAGAACAAGGTGGTTCAGGAACCGGCCAGCACCCGGCTAAAAGACGGTACGGCGGCGGTACTGACCCGGCTAATTTTTACCACTCAGGCCAGCCCGATTGTGGTGGACTATACTTTGCTCGCAATTAGCTTTAAATGCGGCAATAGTCTTTATTTCGTCAGCGTGGCGGCGGAAGGCTCGGACTATACCCCGGCGATTCGGCAAGACCTGGATGCTGCGGTAGGAAATTTGACTTGCGGGAAATAGTCAGGACGAAGAAATGATCAAAGCGGAGGGAGCCGATCTTTTCAAAGTTGCCGAGGTCGTAGAACCGGGCGAAGCGGACGAGCCGACGGTACGCTGGTGGGAACCGCTTCTGGCCTGGGGTCTGGCGATGGCAGTTTTCCTGGCTCTCTTGCCGCACCTCCTGGACTGGCTCAACCCTGTCACCGGCGACGAACCTTTCTACCTCATGACTGCAATCAGTCTCCTGCAAGATCACGACCTGGACGAAAGCAACAACTACGACGGGCAAGATTACTGGCGGTTCGCGCCCACCTGCCAGGAAATGCGCCGCCCTAACTGGGGTCTGGTGGGCGACCCGGCCATCGAGAATCTGCCCGGCCTGCTGGCTCCGGGCCTCCGTAACGACTGTGGCGATATTGGTGTACCCTTCCTCAAAGAGCTTTCGACCCTGCCGCCTCATTTCTCCAAAGGCATCCAGCGAGCGGGTAGCTACACCAAACACGGTCTGGGCCTGTCTTTTTTGATCGCCCCGGCTTACGCCCTGGGCGGACGGCCTCTGGTGGTCGGGCTGATCGCGGCTATGGCGGCTCTTTTAGGGGTGAACCTGTGGCTGCTGGCCTTCGAGACGACCGGGCGGCGTGGCGTAGCCTGGCTTAGCTGGGGATTGTTGCTTTTTAGCAGTCCGCTCCTATGCTACGCTTTCCTGATTTTTCCGGCTACGCCTGCCGCTTTGCTGGTAGGGTATAGCTGGCGGCGATTGCGGCTTTCGGCCCGCGCCCAGCAGCAAGCCCGCCCCGATTGGCAACCTAACGGCCCCTGGCGAGCCGTCTTGATCGGTTTGTGCATCGGCTTTCTGCCCTGGTTGCACTCGGTGTATCTTTCGATCTCGGCGGGGCTGTTCCTCTACTGGTTAGCGGGTGGGCGGGTCGGTCGCTGGCGGCAAAACCGACGCCGTGGGCTAACCAGTCTGAATCTTAGCCAGCTTTTCCCGGCGGGTTGGTCTCCGGCTGCGCTGGCGGGGTTGTTTTTGCCGCTTTTGTTCCTGGGTGGGTTGTTCGTAACTTTTTACCTGTACTATTACGGTGCGCCCCTGCCCAACACGCAGGATCACGCCGGATTTGCGCCTCTCACCGAAATACCGCTCTCGCTGGCTGGCCTCCTGTTCGACCAGAAGTACGGATTGCTGATTTACGGCCCGCTCTATCTGCTGGCGTTTGCCGGGCTATGGCAGATGGCCGGACGCACGCCGGACGCGCTCGAAAACGCGGCCCGCCGCAGCGATCTGGCCTGGATGGGTGTCGTTGCACTGCCTTATATCCTGGTGATCGCCAGTTACAACCAGTGGTGGGGCGAATGGTGTCCGCCTGCCCGCTATCTTGTGCCGGTGCTGCCGCTGCTGGCCGTGCCGCTCTCGCTGGCTCTGGTCGAACTAAACGGGCGGTTCTTTCGACTGGTGGCCGCCTTGCTGAGTAGCCTGTCGCTGGCCGTTTCGATTATGTTTATGTATAACCCGCACCTGATGTACAACTGGCAGACCCTCAAACCGGCGGTATCGCTCTCCTGGCTGGAAGCTAATTTACCTTTTATGAGCGGGGCCGGATTGGGTCAGTTGCTGCCCTCGTATGTCTCGAATCTGACGATTAACGGCGGCGGAGCGAACTGGCTGGCCGCTCTCGTCTGGCTGGCCCTGGCCCTGGCGACGCTGCTGCTGCTGGTAGGATTAGGCCCGCTCAACCGGCAAAAAGAGTAAAGGCCAGAAGCGAAAACCTAAATTTAGCCCAAGTGGAGACGAACAAATTGGATACCTCGGCGAAAATTGATTTTGCAGCTTACCTGAACGTCAAAAACGCGCTAAGTCCGGCATTCCGGGCCGACGGTCAGGAATTGCTTTTCTTAAGCGACATCACCGGCACGCATCAAATCTGGTCGGTCAAGACCGGCGACGGATCAAGCTGGCCCGACCAGCTTACTTTTTACGACGAGCGCGTGACCGGGTTGCACGCCGACCCTGCCGGGGAGCGATTTTTGTTTAGCCGCGACCGGGGAGGCGACGAGCAAGACCAGTTCTACCTGTTAGAAGGAACCGCCGCCGAAGGGGTAAGCATTACTACTCTATTGGAAACGCCCGAATACAAGAATAATTTCGGAGCCTGGCGCAAGGACGGCGGAGCTTTTTGCTTTTCTAGCAACCGTCGACATCCGGCTTTTTTCGATGTTTTTACCCAGGAGCCAGGCGGCGAACCTGTTCTGGTCTACGAAGCCTCGGCCAGTCTCTACCCGCTCGACTGGTCGCACGATGGTCGCTATCTTTTGATTACGCGGGCCAACACGAACATGGATAGCGACTTGCTTTTGCTCGATCTGTACGCGCCAGGGGCCGCGCCCCGCCACCTGACGCCCCACCCCGGCCAGGCCCGCTACGAAGCAGCAGTCTTTAGCCCGGACGATACCACCCTTTACCTGCTGACCGATCAGGGACGGGATTTTATAGGGCTGGCCCGGCTCGACCTGGGAAGCGGCGAACTAACTTTCTTGAACGAAACAAGCTGGGACGCCGAAAGCCTGAGCCTTTCGCCGGACGGGACGCGCCTGGCCTATGTCCTGAACGAAGAAGGTTACACTCGTATTTTCTGGCGTGACCTGTCGAATGAACCCGCCCAGCCGCACGAGCGCGAAATCGGAGGCTTGCCGCGTGGCACTGCCGCCGAACTGGTCTGGTCGCCGGACGGGACGCGCCTGGCCTTTAGCTTTCACGGCCCGACCCACAACGCTAATATCTGGCTTTACACCCTGGCGACTGGCGATTTGCGGCAGGTAACTTTTAGTGCGCCGGGTGGCCTTTCGCCCCAAAGTTTCGTAATGCCCGAACTGATCCACTACCCGACCTTCGATGGTCGGCAAATTCCGGCCCTGCAATTTCTGCCTGCCGGAGCCAAAGGCGACGCCTCGATCCCGTTCATCGTATTCGTCCATGGTGGGCCGGAAGGTCAGACCCGTTTCATCTGGAACGGAATTATTCAATATTTCGTCCGGGCGGGCTACGGCGTGCTGGCTCCTAATGTGCGTGGTTCAAGTGGCTATGGCAAGCATTACCTGAGCCTGGATGATGTGCGTAAGCGCATGGACTCTGTAGCGGATTTGAAGGCTGCCGCCGAATGGCTGACCGGGCAGGGCGTGTGCGACCCCCGGCGCATCGCGGTTTACGGCGGTTCCTACGGCGGTTTTATGGTTTTGTCCGCCCTGACGATCTACCCCGACCTGTGGGCGGCAGGAGTGGATATTGTCGGCATCGCCAATCTGATCACCTTTCTGGAAAATACCAGTGCCTACCGTCGTAAACTGCGTACTCCCGAATACGGCGACCCCGATACCGACCGGGACTTCCTGATCGAAATATCGCCGATCCACAAAATTGACCGTATCCAGGCTCCCCTGCTGGTGATCCACGGAGCGCGTGACCCCCGCGTGCCGGTGGGTGAGGCCGAACAAATGGTAGCGGCTCTAACCGCCCGCCACCATCCGGTAGAATACCACGTATTCGAGGACGAAGGCCACGGCATCACCAAACTCAAGAATAAGCTCGTAGTTTATCCTGCCGTCGCCCGGTTTTTAGACCAGCATTTGAAAACCCTGTAAAATATTTTAGCCTGGGACAAACTTTCCTCAGGGCGTATATTCTAATTATACGCCTTCTTCATTTACTCCTCTTGCTTACAAATATTCAGTCTGCTATGATATTTGGGTGTAACCAAAGTATCGTCGTGGATACTGGGCTAAATAAGACCATTATACGAATTGGGACAGTCTATGAGTGATAACACTGAGAATGCCGAGCGCGACCGGCTTGTCGAGAAGGTAGTCGAGTATCAAAAGCTGATGTTCCAGTCCATGCAGGGCGCGAAGATGCCTGACTGGTTGGGCAGCGATATGACTATGCCCCAGTTCAAAATACTCTTTTTGCTTTACACTCGCGGTCGAATGCGGATGAGTACCATCGCCGACGAGTTGAGCAAAAATATCTCGACCGCTACCGGCGTAATAGACCGTCTGGTCGAGCATCGGTTGGTGCGCCGCGAGGAAGACCCGGAAGACCGCCGGGTGGTGATTGTGCGATTGACCGAAGAAGGCACGAAGTTGTGCGAGTCGTTTTTACAGGCTGGTTGGGAACAGGTACCCCATATGCTGGCCCGCTTAAGCCTGGAAGAATTGCAACAGGTCGAACTAGGTTTGCGCTTGATGTCGCGGGTAGCTTTGAGCTACGCTCTGGAAAGAGCTACCGACGGCAAAAGAGGTCAGGCCGAGTACAGGTCGGTCTCTAAAAACTAAAAATTTCAATATTTCTACTACACTTATTCTATTTTAGAGAGTTCCCTTGAATGAAATCCCCCGCGTGCCTTCTTAGTCGGGTGTGGGGTCGAGCAGGAGGTACTAAGTGTCATTTCTTACCAACTGGGTGCTTAAACGTCGGGCGGCCACCGTCCTGATCATGATCGTGGTGCTGCTTTTTGGCGTAATTGGTGTTTCCCAGCTTAAAAACGAACTTTTACCTAATATTGATTTCCCTCTTCTGACGGTTTCCACCGTCTATCCGGGAGCCAGTGCGACCGATGTCGAGGAGCAGGTTTCCAAGCCAGTCGAGCAGGTCGTCGGTAGTATTCCGCGCCTCAAGAGCTTACGCACGACCTCCCGCGAGAGTTTTTCTTTCATCGTGGCCGAGTTCGAGTTTGGTACCGACCTCAAAACGGTGCAGCAAACCATAGATACAAACCTGCGGAATATTACGCTACCCAACGATTTACGCGGTCAGCGGGTGCAACCTACCGCCAGCCAGCTAAATCTTGGTGGTCAGGCCGTACTTTACATGGGTTTGCAAGGTGGTCAGGGCCAGACGGCTCAGCAGCTTAGCGTAGTGGCGCGGGATACGATCAAACCCGCTCTGCTCGGCTTGAACGGCGTCTCGAACATTGAAATTCTAGGCGACCTGGTAACGCAAGTCAAAATCGTGCCAAACCCGCAGGCTCTGGCCCAGCGTGGCCTGGGTATTTCCGACATCAACAACGCCCTGAAGGGTTATAACGCCAGCTTTCCGGCAGGTACGGTGGACGTGGCTGGACAGAGCGTGCCGGTGCGGACGGCTTTCACTTTTGGTTCGGTAGACGATCTTAAAAACCTGCCGGTGGTAGGAACTGCGCCCGGTGGTGCCGCTCCTGCTCAGGGCCAGGCTCAACCCGGCGCGGCTCCGACGCTGACCCGCTTGAATGATGTCGCTCAAGTAGACGTTGTAACCGCCCCGGCTACGACGGTCAGCCGCACTAATGGAACCGAAGGCGTCTTTATCCAGGTCTTCAAGACCCAGAACGGTAATACGGTCGAAGTAGCCGACAAAGCTATCAAGAAGGCCGAAGAACTGAGCAATCAGTCGGGCGGTGCGTTCAAAATTCAGGTAGTTTACGACACCTCGCAGCAGATTCGCAGTTCGATTGATGGGCTGGTGCGGGAAGGCTTGCTGGGTGCGCTCTTCTGCGTGCTGGTGATTTTCGTCTTCTTGCGGAGCGTGCGAAGTACCCTCGTTACGGCTATTTCGATCCCGACTTCGGTATTGGTCGCTTTTATCCTGCTGTGGGTGCAAGGCATTACCCTCAATATTATGACGCTTGGCGGTCTGGCTATCGCCGTTGGGCGGGTTGTGGACGATGCGATTGTGGTGCTGGAAAATATTTACCGGCGGGTACAACTGGGCGAACCGATTGAAACGGCGACCAGGCTTGGTACTCGTGAGGTGGCCGGAGCGATCACCAGTAGTACGGTGACGACCGTCGCGGTTTTTCTGCCCCTCGGTTTTGTGGGCGGGGTATCGGGTCAGTTCTTCCTGCCCTTCGCCCTGACGGTTACGTTCTGTCTGGTGGCTTCGCTAATTGTTGCTCTGACGATTATTCCAGTGTTTGCTTCGTTCTTCATCCGCCGCAAAGCCGGTGTGACGAGCGTGGAGGACAAAGATACTCTGCTACAGCGCGTTTATGTGCCAAGCCTCAGGTGGGCCTTGCGTAATCGCTGGAAAGTGCTGGGTCTGGCGGCGGTACTTTTCTTCGCCTCGAATTTCCTGGTGACGCAAGTTCCGTTGGCTTTCCTGCCTCAGTCGGGCGACAAGTTGTTGCAAATCAATGTGAACGTCGCCCCCGGCACGAACCAGGAAACGGTGCTAAATCTGGCGAAGCGGGTCGAAGACGAACTGGCGAAGGATAGCCGGGTAGAACTGCGTCAGACGACCATTGCCGGTAATTCTTCTTATGGGCGGGCGCAACGCGCTTTTGGCGCAGGAGCGGATGCCGGAATCCTGGTGCGACTCAAAAAAGACGCAGATTTGCAGGGTACGGCTAAACAATTGCGTGAACGGCTCAAACCTCTGGCTCCTCAGAACGGTAATATTGCGGTGGCCGCTATCGGGGGCTTTAGCGGGGCGAACTTTAGTCTGAATGTGCAAGGCAACGATAGCGACTCGGTACGCAAAGCCAGCGATATTGTGCTGGCAAAGCTGCAACCTATCGCCACCAGAGGCGATTTTGCCAACCTGCGCAGCGATGTATCGGCCCTGGATACTCAGGTGCTAGTGACCCCCAACCCAACTGCTTCCGGCGGTCGGCTCAACACGCAGACGCTGGGCTTTCTTCTGGCCGGTACGTTACAGCCCCAGGTGGCTACTACGGTACGCTTCCAGAACGGTTTACCTCAGGAGGTAGTAGTTTATCCGCCGGTCGAACCGGGCAAAGGTGCGGCAGACCTGAACGCTTTCGTCAACAATCTCAAAGCCTTGCCACTTAACGGCGGCCTGACGCTGGGAGCCGTCGCCGATATTAAGCTGGTACAGGCTCCTTCGCAGTCTACCCGGATCGGGCAGAAACCGGCGGCTTCGGTTTCGGCTGATATTACCACGGACAATACCGGCGGCGTGACGCGAGACGTTAATGCTCTGCTCAAGGATGTCGAAAAGAGCCAGGGCTGGCCGGTTGGGGCGACTTACGCCGTGGCGGGGGCCAGCCAGCAGCAAGGCGAAGCTTTTGGGGGTCTTTTCATCGCGCTAGGGGTGGCGGTCGCGCTGGTCTACATCGTGATGGTAATTGCCTTCGGTAGCTTGCTCGAACCGTTTGCCATCCTGTTTGCCCTGCCTCTGGCAAGCATCGGAGCTTTTGCCGCGCTGTTTGTAACGCAACGGGCTATCGGCCTTCCGGCTATGATCGGTCTCTTGATGCTGATTGGTATCGTGGTGACGAACGCGATTGTGTTGATTGACCGGGTGAACCACAACCGCGAACGCGGCCTGGGTCGAGATGAGGCTTTGATTGACGCCGGGCGCAACCGGGTACGTCCTATCCTGATGACGGCTCTGGCAACGATCTTAGCTCTCTTCCCCCTGGCCCTGGGCCTGAGCGAAGGTAGCATTATCGCCGCCGAACTCGGTACGGTTGTGATCGGTGGTCTCTTAACCTCGACTTTCCTGACTTTGCTGGTGGTACCAGTGGTTTACAGTCTGCTCTTTGGGGCGCGAGAACGGTTGACCCGCCGGTTCACCCGGCGCGGCAAGCCGAACCAGGCGGACGCCTGGCCTCAACCGGCCCTCGCCACTGCTGCCGCCGATAGCGGCTACAACGACGGCGTGTTAAGTGTCGCCGAGAACGAAACGGCGAGCGAAACTGAGGCTCCGTCCCGCAGCTAAGAACATTCTTTAGCCGAAAAAGCCCACTTTCGAGTGGGCTTTTTCTCGTTTATAACGCGTTGAGCTTGCCTAGCCAGGCTTCGACTACCGCCTTTAATCACATAAGCATGGATTGGAATACATAAGATCACGAACCGGCCGGGATTTACGACAAGCCCCACTTTGATATGCATTTTTACCTGATTAGCCCCGAAGAACGCCGTAGCATTTTGCCGAGCGGTGATGTAGCCTCCTGGAGCAAGAACCCGGCGGCAGAAGCTATCCCGACGGATTACATTGTCGCACCCGGTCTGGCCGTCATCGTACCAGGGCAGGGTATACATTGGTTCGATAGCAAATCACTGGAACTTCGCGGTCAACCTTAGAATAAATTCGCGTTTGGTTTCCACCCCTTCAAAGCTATTGCTAGTAAGCTCATCGGCAATTATAATATACTTGTTCCAAGTTACAAGGATGGCCCCAGGCCGTTCGGAATACAGCTCGTTCTCTTGTCGACTCCACTCAAAAGCTGTGCCAGGCATCACCATAGCACCAAACTTTCCAATAAAATAAAGCGGTATAACAGGTTGGAAGCCTGCCCGATGCGGGCCAACGCCTCTTGACGATCCCCATAGAACTGAGGAAACGGAATGCACAGAATGTCGCAGCGGATTGGGCTGTCCTTTTTATTAATGGGAGGGTTGTTTCTCAATGTCTGGCCGGTGGCTCTGGCTCCCCAGGTTGCCCGCGCCGAGGAATTTGCCAATCCTGCTTTCAAAAACCTCTGGTTCCGTAGCGATGGCCTCGTCGCGGCGTCTAACGCCGCCCGGCCTTACGTCTGGGGCCGCGAGCCTTTCGCTACGCGCACCGAACGCTACGAAAACTCGCCTAACCGCCAGCGTCTGGTGCAGTATTTTCCCAAAGGCCGCATGGAAATCACCCGACCCGATGGCGACGCCACAAATCAGTGGTATGTTAGCAGTGGCCTCCTGGTGCGCGATATGGTGGCCGGGGTGGTACAGATCGGCGATAATCTGGTGCAGTTGTACAGGCCGGTCAATACGCCGGTCGTGGGCGACGAAAATCAGCCCCTGGCAAGCACTCCCCGCTACGGCGATGTCGCTTCGGTCGCCTTTAATAGTAGTGCCGCCCGCAGTCTGACCGGGCAGCCGATCACCCGCACCTTACGGGCTGGCGATCCGCCCAATACCGGCGGTCGGGTAGTTCCACGGGCTTCCAACGCGCAACCTAAAATAAATTACGGCTATTTCGAGCCGACCTCGCGCCACAACATCGCGGCTCCTTTCTGGGATTTTATGAACGCGACTGGGCAGGTTTACGCCCCTAACGGCGAGATCGCTACCGCCCCTATTTTTGACTGGCAGTACATCCTGGGCTACCCTCTAACCGAGGCGTACTGGGTCAACGCTAAAATTGAGGGCAAAACCCAGGAAGTCCTGGTGCAATTCTTTCAACGGCGGGTTCTTTATTTTAATCCGGCTGCTCCGGCCTCGCAACAGGTAGATTTCACAAATGTAGGCTCGCACTGGTACAACTGGCAATACGGTCCGGTCGTGGCTTACACGGGTGATACAACTGTACCAGATTCGGTCAACGCCACCATCAGTCCTAAGCTTGGCGAGCCGGACACGATTTTTCAGGTGCAGGCTCCCGGCTTCAAAGCCGCCGAGCCGGTCAATGTCTCAGTCACCCGGCCTGACGGCTCAATTTTGAGCGAGAAAATTCTCGGTTCGGTGCGGGCCAGGCCAGACGGTACGCTCCGCCTCTCTTTCTACGGCGACACTTTTCAGAACAATTTCAAGTCCGGTTTGTCGGAAGCAGCAGACGCCGCTTCACCTTATGGCATCTACCGAATGGACTTCAAGGGGCAGCAAAGCTTACAAACCGGCACAGTCTTCTGGCGGCTGATCCCTGCCCAACCTGTCACGCCTGCCACGCCCTATAATCAGGATAACAGCCCCGCCCCGCCCGGCCTCAACACCGTCACCGACCCGAACGTTGGGCCACAGGGCAGCCTTTTTCCGACCTTCGTAAGTGGCTTCCAGGTCAAGGACATCTTTGCTGGTAAAGTTGCTACCTGGATCACCACGCCCGGTGGTGACGCCTACCCGACCTCGATTTTTGGACTGGCCGAGGATTTAGAAGAAGCCCTCGACGGTTCGCTTTTCGTGCTAAGTTCGCCGCCCTACCCCGGTATCTGGTCAATCACGCTGGCAGACAAAGCCAATCCGTCTAAGCTGGCAATTATTTATCTCAAAGTGACCGAAGCACCGCCCGAACTGACGGTAGGAGCCGCTCTGGGCATTTTCTCGCGTGGCACAACCAGTGCCAAACCGGGCCAGTGGGCGGCAGAGATGCAGTGGCAGAACCTGCGACCGCAACCTAAAGTCGAATTAGAAGAGGGGGAATAGCTGCGTGAATACTAAACGGCTTCGATACTGGCGGCTGTTATCAGTCGTGCTGCTAACGCTTGGTCTGGCTCTGCCAACTCTGGCGGCTACCGCCTCTACGCCCTTTGCCAACGATGCCTTTGCGCGGGCTTATGCCGCCGGAGGGCTGGGGACAAAACTATGGGGTGAGCCGCTCCAAAGCCGCACCGAGACCTATACTAACGCTAAAAGCGGCGGTCGTGCCGTGCAATATTTCGCCAAAGGTCGCATGGAACTGACTTACCCTGACGCGCAACCGGATTTTGTCGGTAACGGCAAGCTGGTAGTCGAAATGGTAAGTGGGCGCATGCAGGTGGGCGAAACCCTTTTCTGGCAGTATGACGGGGCCGAAATCCCGATTGCCGGTGGTAAGACCTTCGGAGCCAACCCCGGCGCACCTTCGTACCGGGCTTTCCAAAGCCTGACTTCGCCCAACCCCAGTACGGTCGGTCGCCCGGTTACGGCAGTCCTGGCCTCGCCGGAAGACGAAGGCTTCTTCCTGGGCATCTATTCGCTGAGTAGCGATGCGGCTCTGGGAAATCTAACCCGAAACGCGGCCTACATCGTCGAAACCGGCCACAATATCCCCGACCAGATTTGGAGCTACCTGAACCAGACCCAACCAAACGGCCTGCCCGCCTTCAACTGGCAAACCCTTTTTGGTTTACCCATTACCGACGCATATTGGGCCAAAGTTCGCAACGGCGCAGCCCTCAGCGATGTGCTGGTGCAACTTTTCGAGCGGCGCACCGTCCTCTACAACCCGGCGACCGGACTGGTTGAGAACGGCGACGTCGGACGCGACTACTACCGTTGGCGTTACGAGCAGCCCGAATTGCCGGTGGTAAACGATACTCTTTCGCCGCCCGAAACCTCGGCTAACGCCCGCGTTACGCCTGCTCTGGGCGAGGCTGGCACGACTTTTCAGCTAGAAGCAAGTGGTTTTCAACCTGACGAGGCGGTAGATTTTTACGCTCGGATTTCACCCGATGGCGGCGTGTACCAGGGCTTACCGTTCCGGGCCGACGGCCAGGGCCGGATCAGCCGCCGTCTGCGCACTCAGCCGCTCTCCTCGCCCACTCAGGAACTTTACTATACCCTGACCGGCCAGACCAGTGGTACGGTAGCTCTGTGGCACTTGAAAATTATCGGCTCGACTCGCTACACCCCTGCCGTGGAAAGCGTGCAGCCTGACGAAGTTCCACCAGGGCAATCCGCCGCGCTCGACCGCCCGATTTTGCGGGTGGGCGAGGTGTCGTCGCTCTTTGCCGGTGGCTTTTTGCCCGGCGAGTCCCTGCGGGCCTGGGTGACGACACCGCTCAACCGAGTGGTGGGTTGGGTCGGCTTGATCTTTTCCTCCAGTACCGTCAAAGATTATTCGCCTTACCTGCGGGCTAACGGGGATGGCTTTATTCAAATGGAAATGCCCGCCCCCGGTAGTGCTTCGCCCGGCCTGTATGCTTTTACCCTCTACGGCACGCAGAGCCGCAAGACCGCCATCGCTTATTTCCGGGTGCGGGCAGGTTCGGCGGCGATTTTTAACCCGCGCTGGGGTACTTTCGATTTCGACCTGCCAGATGGCCCACCCCCCGGCGCAAGTGAAAGCAAAGCCGCCCCGCCGGTGGATATTACCGGGCTTACAAAGTATCGCAGCCAGTATCGCCAGCCGATCTATAACAACCTGACGACAGATGATGGGAAGTAATATGATTAAGAGCAAGCAAAAATTCAGGCCAGGGTTGCTAATAGCTTTCGTGCTGCTATCCCTGACCTTTTTGACCGCCTGGGAAGCAGTCCCGGCCCAGGCTCAGGTCGCCGCCCAGGCCCAGGCCAGCAGCGAACCAACGGCTCCTTCGGGGCCTCTACGCGCTCCCGGCCAGATCGTCGTCAAGTTCAAGCCCGGCTTTCAGTTGGACGGGCTAACCTCGCCTCTAGCCGCGCCACCTGAAATTCAACCGCTTCTGGCCCGCCTGGGCGTCACCCGGCTTCGCAGCCTCGGCGACGGCACCAATGTGTTTTTGCTCTACTTCCCCGGCCCGGTGGATGCAGCCCTGCAAGTGGCCGGAGCCGACCCGGCGGTGGTGAAGGCTGATGCAAACGAAATCGTCCGGCTCGAAGCCGCTCCCACCCCGAATGACCCGCTTTACGCTGAGGGTAAGCAGTGGTGGCTCGACCGGGTGCAGGCTCCGGCGGCCTGGGAGATTACCACCGGCTCGAAGGATATTCTGGTGGGGGTGGTAGATGATGGGGTAGACGCCAGCCACCCCGATCTGGCCGGTAAAGTCGTGGCGGCGTATAATTTCGCCGAGGAAACCCCCAGAAGCAGACCGGGCCTGGAAGGACACGCTACTTCAGTGGCCGGTTGCATCACAGCCAATACCAACAACGGGACTGGGCTTAGTGGCCTGGCCTGGAATGTAAGCCTGATTGACGGCAAGGGCTTTGGCGAACTGCTGTTTGGCTTTTCCTTCGACCTGGCCCGTGGTAATATTTTTGCGATTAACCAGGGCGCACGGGTAATCAACAACTCCTGGGGCGGTCGGTCGGCAAATCTGGCCGTAATAGAGATGATCGAATATGCCGCCAGCAAGAATGTAATCATCGTGGCCTCAAGCGGCAATAGCGGCTTTAATGAGGCGAACTATCCGGCCTCTTTCTCGCGGACTTATCCCAACGTGATCGCTGTGGGTGCGACCGACTACAACGATAAGGTGGTCGGCTTTTCGACTTTCGGGCCGCAGGTAAATGTGGTTGCGCCAGGTTCGGGTATCTGGACGGCTCAACCGGGCGAAGGCTACCGGGCTATCAACGGCACGAGCTTTTCCGCTCCGATTGTCACCGGCATCGTGGCTCTGATGCTCTCGGTCAACCCAAACCTGCGGCCAATCGAGGTGCGAAATATTCTGGAAGGTACTGCCGACGATATTAGCGGCGAGGGTTACACTCTCAAAACTGGCTACGGGCGGGTGAACGCTTACAAGGCGGTGCTGGCGGTTAAAAACAACGACCTGAACCCTGGCAAGCGCAACAGCCTGAAGATCAAAGTGGCGGGCGTAGACCCGGCTAAAGTCCGCCTGAGCCTGGACCCGCTGGGCCTGAGCTTCAAACTTGATGGTACCGGCCAGGTTCAACTGGACGGCCTGGGCCGTGGAACCTACCGCTTGCGGGCGACTGTAGCAGGTCAGGGTACAGTCTACGGCCCGGTTGAAGTTAAATTTACCGAGTCGGGCGGGTTACTCTCGATAGAATTTGCCTTGCAAAACCTTAAAACGGATAGTGCCAGCCCGGATAACTGGGTTGATCAGGCGCGTTTCTTCGATGCCCGGCCCAATCTAGCTCTGGCGGGTGCGTTTTATTTCGCCCCGACCGGCCACAGCCTGGCCGGAAGCTTCCGGCAATATTGGGAGGAACACGGCGGGCTGGCGGTCTTTGGCTATCCGCTTTCGGAAGAGTTTCAGGAGATTTCGGAGACGGACGGACAGCTTCATACCGTACAGTATTTCCAGCGCAACCGCTTCGAGCTTCACCTTGAAAACGCCGGGACAGCCTACGAAATTCAACTCGGTTTGCTGGGTAGCGAAGGCACGCGTGAACGCTCCTTCCCGGCCTCAACTCCGGCTCAGGGCGGGCGATACTTCGCCGCCACCGGCCAGAACCTGAGCGGGCCGTTCTTACAATATTGGGAAGCTCAGGGTGGACTGGCTCTCTTTGGCTACCCGATCAGCCCGGTGATGGAGGAGAACGGGCGGCAAGTCCAATACTTCCAGCGCAACCGCTTCGAGCTTCACCCTGAAATCGCCGACCAGAACTACCGGGTGCTGCTTGGCTTACTCGGCACAAGCCTGGCCCAACGACGCGGCTACATTTAGGCGGCGAAAAAGCAAAGGGCGCAAGGCTGAGAAGCTTCGCGCCCTTTGCCATTTAACTCTCCGCCTGATCCTGGCTAAGTTCGATCAGTACGCCGTTACTGGCTTTGGGGTGGACGAAGGCGATTTGTTTGTGGTGTGCGCCGTTGCGCGGTTCGGTATCAATCAGTTGCATGCCGCGCTCCTTCATCTCGTCCAGGCTTTCACTCACGCTGTCTACATCCAGGCAGATGTGGTGGATACCTTCGCCGCGCCGGGTAATAAATTTGGCGATGGGCGACTCTGCATTGAGCGGTTCCAGAAGCTCGATCCGGCTTTCACCCACCGGCAGAAAAGCTACTCGCACGCCCTGGTCTTCCACGACCTCGAAGCCCAGGTTTTCCAGCCCCAGAGCTTCGCCGTAAAACTTCAGCACCGACTGAATATCTTTGACTGCGATACCGATATGATCGATCTTCTTGACTGCCACGCTTTTCTCCTCCATCTGGATTTGAGGCCGCTCTGTTGAAGTTGTAGAGGGTTTGATAGCTCACTGCCAACTTGTAAGCGGTTGTTTCATCTAAAAACCGAAAATCTTAAAGTCTGGCTGATTCTAGCAGACCAGCCCGCACCGGGCAAACCACAAAAGTTAATCAATATTCATTATTGATTAGTAACGCTTATGTAACGCGAAAGCATATTGAATTGGAGGGCGTTTTCTGCTAAAATATAGCTGTGCAAATAGAACAGTGTCGTTCAAGGTGTTATAAAAATAACCTTATAGTAACGGAGAGCTATTTAAAATGAGTATGGCAATTGCTGAAAACGGCACTTTCGAGACCGAAGTTTTGCAGGCGACCAAGCCGACCCTGGTTTATTTCTGGGCCACCTGGTGCCAATCCTGCAAACTTATGACCCCCCAGATGGAGGCTTTAGCGGCTGAAAATGCCGACAAGTACCGTATGGTTAAGGTCGAGATCGGCACGAACCCCGAACTGGCCGAAAAGTACAACATCATGAGTACCCCGACCCTGCTTCTTTTCAAGCCGGGCGATCCGAAAGCCCGCGAGGTGCAGACTGGCTTTGCTGCCAAAGCCTGGGTTGCCGAAATCGTGGAAAAATATCTGTAGGGTCGGTGTGCTAAAAAAGGTAGTGACGGAGCAGTTCGCCACTACCTTTTTTAGTATCTGTTAAATTGCCACTTCAAGCTCAAGCCGCCACGCCCGCTTCGAGAGGGTGAGCCGTCAGGCCCAATGCTTGCGGTAAATCGTGGAGGGAGTCGAGCAGCCCAAAGGTGAGCGGCTTACTGCCCCACTTTTCCAGGAGGGTTGGAATCTGGCCCCGGTTGACGATCAGCACCGGCACTCCGGCGGCGGCACCCGCTCCCACATCGTCCATACTATCGCCGACCAGTACCGCTTCGTGTGGGGCGATACCTAGCTTTTGCAAAGCCAGTTCGATCCCGTCGGCGTAAGGTTTAGTGCGCGGCACGTCGTCATTGCACGAGACCACTACCTCGAAACTTTCGCGGTTGATCTGGTCGTCCAGCAGGGCCAGTTTGAAGGCCAGCGAGACGTGGGCCGAGTTGGAGACAATCCCAAAGCGTAGCCCGGTCGCTTGAAGGCCCGCCAGAGCCTCTCTTACGTCTTCGTAGGTGTAGGTATGGTCAATTTGCAACTGTAAAAGCCGTTCGCAGTCGAAAGCTTTCCAGAAGTCGGCCCTATCCAGGCCCCACGAATCGATCATTTCATAGCGTTCGCTGGTAAACCAGAAGCGTTCGACCCGCTCCATTTCCAGGATCGGCGGCAAGCCAAAATCGGCCAGCGTCTCGTTTAGTACCAGCATCCGCCCGGCAGGGTGGAGTTGCACCAGCGTTCCGTCCATATCAAACAGAATTGCTTTTAGGGGTAGAGTTGGCCCGGCCACGGGGGGTCGGTTTTTGTTAGAATATTTCTTGTCCATTTATTATTTGGTTCCTTTGTTCCGTAGATTTCTTCGCGTGCGGCCTGGGCCGGTAATCGGAAGATATTGCTTTATTTTTCATAGCATAAATTGCGCCAATCGCACATCAATGCAAGCCCTGACCACCTTAGCCAGAGCAGAATTAATCCTCTTATTCTTCCAAACCCCGCGAATATGCGAAAATGAGGTAAATAGCCCTTCTCGCTGTAAGTAATTTTATGATACCATATCTCGTTCGGCTCGAATAGTCCTAAGTACCGCTCATCACTAGAAAGGTACGTAATTCTTAACTATTCAGACAGCTTCGTCCGGTCGTACCATGTCACGCCCTATGGGTGTGAGCGTAGCGAAGAATCTTCTTTAATGCTCAAAATTTTGCTTTTTCAATAATATTCTTCGCTACGCTCAGAATTACAGTCTGAATACTTACCATAATTAAAAACTATTTCCAAAACCGTCCCTTTCTAGTGACGAGCGGTACTTAGCGTTCGACCGCCCGGCCCTGAACGACCGGGCTACCCCAACGAAGACCTCTAAACGGGCCTACTGCGGTAATTAGGCGGTGGTGCAACTGTATTAACCCTCTTCAGGGGGTTTTGTTGGAGTAGCCCGGTCGTTCAGGGCCGGGCGGTCTGCCCTGACGTCAGGTCTTCATCTTTGTGAAATATTTAGGCAATTGTTAAGTTACCCGGCTATTTTTAGACCTGACAATTAATCAATCGGACACTCAGATAATTCGCATGCAAACACAACCCGCACCGCTAGTTTCGATCATCGTCCTGAACTGGAACGGGCGTCGCTTCCTGCAACGCTGCCTCACTTCGCTCTGGAGCCAGACCTTTCGTGATTTCGAGGTGGTGCTGGTTGACAACGGCTCCCGCGACGGCTCGGTTTCGTATGTGCGCGAAGTATGTGGCGACTGGTTAAAAGCTTCCGCTTCTTCAGACCTGGCTTCCGCTTCTTCAACAGGTTCTTCAGATGCTTCTTTAGAAAATTATATAGAAGGTTCTTCAGAAGAAAGTTCTTTAGAAGTGAAACCACCGACCAGCCTACCGCGCTTGCGGCTGGTCGAATTGGCCGAGAACCAGGGCTTTAGCGGCGGTAATCTGGCCGGATTAGCCCGGTGCGACCCGACCAGTCGGTGGATTGGAACCCTCAACAACGACACCTGGGCCGAGGCGGACTGGTTGGCCGGACTGGTCGAGGCGGCGGAAGGAGCCGAACAAATATGGGGAACGGTTTGCGGGCCGATGCTCTTTGCCTCGCAAGCAGGGCAGGCCCACCCGCGCATTGCTTCGGCAGGCATCGAGGTTGCCCGCAACGGTTTAGCCACCGACCGTAACCTGGGCCAACCTTTAACGAGCGAGGAAGAACCACTGGAAATCTTCGGGCCGTGTGCCGGGGCGGCCCTTTACCGGCGGGCGGCTCTGGCACAGGTAGGATTTTTCGACCCGGCCTTTTTCGCCTACCTCGAAGACGCCGACCTCGCCTGGCGATTGCGCCTGGCCGGGTGGCGCACGCTCTATCTACCCCAGGCCCGCGTCTGGCACGAATATAGCGGCACGGGGGGGCAAGGTTCGCCGTTCAAGAATTTTCAGCTAGGCCGCAACCGGCTATGGGTGATTCTCAAAAATTGGCCCGCCGGTTTATTGTGGCGGCACGGCTGGCGTATTCTGGCCTACGACCTGGCCGCGAGTGCCTACACGCTTTTGAAAGGACAGCCGCACTCGCTACGCGGCAGGTTAGCCGCGCTCCACCCCCGCCACCTGGCACGACTTCGGCGGCAGCGGCGGCAAATCCAGGCGGGCCGAATTGTCCCCCTGGCTGACCTCGAACGCTGGCTGCAACCGTCAACCTCCGCCTCGGCCACTTTGCGCCAACGCCGCGCCGCCGACGACCTGGCCGCGACACCCTTATGAACGAACGACTGAGACTGAGTAAAACCCCGCCCTCTCGCCTGGGATTATGGCTGGGACTGGCCGCTCTATCGGGCCTGGGCTACCTGGCAATAGCCCTCGCCGCCACCCCGCTCGGCTTCCCACTGGACGATGCCTGGATACATCAGGTTTTTGCCCGCAACCTGGCCCGCCACGCCGAATTTTCCTACAACCCCGGTCAGCCGGTGGCCGGTTCGACTTCGCCGCTCTGGACGCTGCTGCTGGTGCCGGGCCAGCTTTTCGAGGGTGTTTTGATGTTGCCCTGGGCCTACGCTCTGGGCTGGCTCTTTCTAGCCCTGACTGCCCGCGAAGGCTACCTGCTGACCCGCTTGCTGGGTGGCAAGAGCGGCCCGGCCCTGGCGGTCGGTCTGTTCCTGACTTTCGAGTGGCGGCTGGCCTGGGCCGGAACTAGCGGGATGGAAACGATCCTTTTCACCTTCGGCTCGCTTTTCTTGCTGCGCCAGTACCTGCGCCTTACCCCACTTGCCCTGACCTCCTCTCCTACTTTCGCCGCAGCTTTACCCACGCCTGGTTCCCCAGCCTTGCCGCTCAACCTCCGTACAGCCTTCTTTCTGGGCCTGGCCGGGGGTTTGCTTACGCTCGTCCGCCCGGAAGGAATGGTGCTGCTGGGGCTGATCGGAGTGGATTGGGGCTGGCGGCAGCGCGGTCAGTGGGGAAAGTTGGGCCGCGAATGGGCTTGTATCGCGCTGGGCTGGCTGGTGGCGGCAGTGCCGTACTTCCTGCTGAACTACGCCCTGAGCGGTTCGCCTCTGCCCAACACTTTCGGCGCGAAAGTAAGCGGCTACGCCGACGGCTCGGCAGAAGGGATAAGTCGCTACCTGGGCCAGGCTCTTTTCCAGCTTTTCCTGGGTGGGCCGGGTCTGCTACTGCTTCCGGGCTTCGGGTTGAGCCTGCGAATGGTCTTCAAAGGCAAACTGGATGGTCGCCTGCTGGTCTGGCCGCCCGTGCTGCTTTTGCTCTACACCTTGCGCCTGCCCGTCACCTACCAGCACGCCCGCTACCTCATGCCGCTCGTGCCGTTCCTGGTGATTTACGGCCTGATCGGTACTTTTGGCCTGATCGAGTGGCTGCGCGGGCGGCGATTGCCAGTTCTGGCGCGGGCCTTGCTGCCCATAGTCGCCCTGGCCGTCGCTCTGGCCTGGGTCATCGGCGGGCTGATTTACCAGCGCGACACCCAGATTATCAACGACGAGCAGGTGCGGGTCGGTCGCTGGCTGGCCGCTAACACGCCGCCCGGCGCGACCGTCGCCACCCACGACATCGGGGCGATTACTTATTTTAGCGGGCGGCGAGTGGTAGATACCGCCGGACTGATCAGCCCGGAGTTTGTGCCAATCGTGCGCGATCAGCCCGCAATCCTGGCGCGTTTAGAGCAGTTAAAAGTAGATTACTTCGCCTTCTTGCCCACGTGGTATGATAAGTTGTACGAGGAACTGGAAAAAACCAATCGGAAGGTTTTTCAACCCCAGGAAAGCTACCTGGAAGCCCTCGGCGAGAAGAATATGGCCGTCTACCGGCTAAGGTGAAGCTATTTTGACCTATCAAGATGCCCTTGATTACCTCAACAATTTCGTCAATTACGAAAAAGTACCCATGCCGCCCGCCTCGGCGGGAGCTTTTAATCTGGAACGAGTGCGGCAATTTTTAAGCTTGCTGGGTGAGCCGCAGATGCGCTACCGCTCGATTGTGGTAGCCGGAACGAAAGGCAAAGGCTCGACTGCCGCGCTGATGGCGAACGCTCTCCAGGCGGGCGGAGCCAGGGTCGGGCTGTACGCTCAACCGCATCTGCACACCTACCGGGAACGCATGAGGGTCAACGGCGAACTGATCAGCCGGGCAGAACTGGCCGGACTGGTCGAGAAAATGCGGCCCGCCGTGGAAAAGATGCTGGCCGAAACCGCCCGGTGGGGAACGATCACCGGCTATGAAATTGGTACGGGGTTGGCTCTACTCTTTTTTGCCGAACAGGGCGTAGCGGTAGCCGTGCTGGAAGTCGGTCTGGGCGGGCGGTTAGATGCTGTGAACGTGGTTACGCCCCAGGTTTCAGTTATAACTTCGCTTTCGCTCGATCATATGGCCGTGCTGGGCGATACTATCGAGGCTATCGCCGCCGAGAAAGCCGGAATTATCAAGCCGGGCGTGCCGCTTCTGACCGTCGCGCAGTGGCCTCCGGCCCAGGCGGTGCTGGAAGAATTTTGCCGGGAGCGCGGCGCACCTCTGACGGTCGTGCCTCCGGCCCGCTTGCAAAGCCGGATTCCGACCCTGAGCCGCGAACATCGGCGACACCTGGCTCAACCGCTTGCCGTGGACTTCGGCCCGCACTGTATCGAGCTAGACCTGCCCCTGCTGGGAGCGCATCAGCGTCTCAATGCGGCCCTGGCTGCCGCCGCCCTCTGGCAGTTCGAGCCGAGCCTTTCCCCCCAGGCCCTGGCGGCAGGTTTCGCCGCGACGGTCTGGCCTGCTCGTCTGGAACTCTTGCTCGATCAACCCGGCCACCCCCTGATCGTAGCCGATGGAGCGCACAACGCCGAGTCGGTCGCCCGCTTGCGGGAGGCTTTGCAAGAGCATTTCTGGTTCGAGAAGCTCTGGCTGGTCGTCGGGATTTATTCGGACAAAGACATCGGCGGGATTTTCCGCGAAATCGCCCTGGCCCCTTCCCTGGCCGGGCTTGTCCTGACCCGTTCGCGCAATCCCCGCGCCGCCGACCCGTCCGCCCTGGCAAAAATAGCCGCCAGCATTGGAGAGGGAGAGCCAAAACTCTGGCGGATCGAGCTTTCAAGCACGGTCGAAGAAGGCATCAAAATGGCCCGCCAACTGGCCGGGCCACTCGATCTGATCTGTATTACCGGGTCGCTTTCGGTCGCGGCTGAAAGCGCGGAAGTGCTGAACCCGTCGAGCCTGGCTAGGCCGGGGTAGCGGCCTTAAAAACGGCTAGAATCTCCTGGGTCGAGGGCATCCCACGCTTGTAGTAAACAATCCGCCCGTCCGGGTTGATGCCCACGACGGTACGATTGACCAGCTTCAACAGGCCAAAACCCAGCGTCGCGTTGTAACGCCCGGCTACTTCCAGACCCTTATCCACCAGAAGCGGCATGCTCAGGTTGTGCTTGCCGATAAATCGCTGATGCGAATCTTCCCCGCCAGGGTTGACCCCAAACACGCTCACGCCCGCCGCCGCATATTCTTCGGCACTATCGCGGGCCGCGCAAAGCTGCTTGGTGCAACCGGGGGTCTGGTCGCCGGGATAAAAAATCAGCACGACCGGCCCTTTAGCCAGCGATTCTTTCAGAGCTACTTTTTGGCCGTTCTGGTCTACCATGTTAAAATCAGGGGCTTTGTCCCCGACAGATAATGATGCCATTTTTTTACGCTTTCTCTTCTTTCTTTTATCTCTAATGTTTGTGCGATAAATCAAATTACTTTTTGAAAAGCTTTACTTCTTATTCCTACCATTTTGTATAATAATCCTCTCTCGCTTTGAGCGCAAGCGAAAGAGCCGAAAAACCTGTTAACGTAAAGGGTCAATTGGCGGTTTTAGCAAAGCTGATTTCAGGGCAGCAGACCGGGCGCGGAGCCGACCGCCCGGCACGATGGCACAGTTATTTCGTTTAGTTTAGGGGAAGACCGGGCGTTAATCAAGACCGCCCGGCCCTGAAGAGCCGGGCTACTCCAACAAAGACCCATAAATGGGCCTGTAACAACGCTGTGATGCATCGAATAAGGGAGGAATGTTAAGGAAAAATGCATTAGCCCCGTTCAGGGGGCTTCGTTGGGGTAGCCCGGTCATTCATGGCCGGGCGGTCGAGCAGCTAGGGAACTCTCATAGCTTGTGAAATTTTTATGCAATTTCCAACTAAGTTAAAAACGCTCATTCACAGCCGAATTGTGGCCCTGCCGAGAGCGTTTGGGCCAGATATTGCAGCAAGCCGGAAGATTGCTCGGCTTTG
Organism: Chloroflexia bacterium; assembly: GCA_038206175.1. Taxonomy (GTDB): domain Bacteria; phylum Chloroflexota; class Chloroflexia; order Chloroheliales; family Chloroheliaceae; genus 54-19. Next base: position 4,906 of record JBBRBE010000016.1, on the reverse strand, counting down.
CTCAGTCCTTCGCCAAGCGTCGCCTGAGCCTCGGCCTGAGCCTGGGCCGCAGGAGAGGCATTGTTACACCCGCCGAGGTAGACCTGAGCCACCGCCAGTCGCGCATAAGCCAGAGCATCTTTCGAGTAGCGGGCTTTCCACTGGCCGTAAAGACTTAACACCGGCCCAGGTGCGGGCGCGGCAACCTCGGCGGGCCGCTTCCAGACTGACCACTGGGCCGGAATGTATTTTGCTACTGTTTGCTGACTATCCAGGCGCACTTCGGCGTAAAGATAGCGCGTGGCCCTGGCGTAATCTCCCCTGGCCGTAGCCAACCGCGCCGCCAGGTCGAAGGCACTGGCCGAAGCAAAGGGCGACCCGGCAGGAGACACGGAGTTCGAGGCGGGAGTGCGGGAAGCTTCGGCCAGGCCGACTAAATTTTCCAGGTCTTTACCGGCCTGCACTGCCGAGGCGGTTTCGCTCTGTAATACTGCCCGGTGTCCTTCGACCAGAACCAGATTTAGCCTCAACCGTTCCCAACCAGGCCCAACCAGCAACAGCACCGCCACCCCACCGACGCCCACCAGGGCCAGGGCCAACCCTGCTTTTCTCGAAGCCGGAAGGCGCAACCGGCGCGGCGACAGCCCGGCTTTGCCAGGGTAATCTTGCACCAGGACGGCCAACAACCCCCACATGGCCCACAACAAAAGGGCCGGTTTGTGGCCGAGCGTGATTGACTCGCCCAGGCCGTAAAAAAGCCAGGCCAGCGTCCCGATAGCGATGCTCCAGACCACGGTTGAACCACCGGGGGCGGATCGCTGTCTGCGCCAGGCCAGGCCACAGCCTCTCGCCACGCCCCACAGCACCGCCCCAAAAGCCGCCAGACCCAGAATACCGCCATCCAGAGCCGTCTGTAGAAACAGATTATGGGCGTGAGCTTCCGGGCCGAGCGAGTAGGTAGGGTAGAAGTGGTTCTGCACGACCGGAAAATTGTTCAGGCCGATGCCGGTAAACGGCTGGTCGGCCAGCATATCGAAGGAGCGCAGCCACATTTCGAGCCGAAAGACAATCCGTTGGGTGGGATCGCCCGTGGGCGGCGGGAGGGAACCGAGCAAGGTGGTCAGCAGGGGCGGCAGCACCAGGGCCAGAAGGCCCAGCAGCCCCAACCCACCGGCCAGGAGGATCGGCCAGCCAAATTTACGCCCGACCCACCCGGCCACCGCCAGCCCGGTTGCGGCTAACAACACTCCCCCAATAGCGGTCGGAGCCTGGGTCAGCAAGAATACCAGACTGACAAACAGAGCCAGCCCGACTGCACCCACTCGTCGCCAGAGGGCGGGCGAGGTTGCGGAAAAGAGCGTAGCTGTCCTGGCGGCGGCTGATTGAGCCTGATTTTGGCCTCCACCCCCGCGCAGAGTCAAAAAAGCCAGACCCCACACTCCCGGCAAGAGCATTGCCAACGCTCCGGCTACTACCCGTGGATTGATTTCTTCCTCGCCGGAAGCACCACTGCCAAAAGAGCGGTTGAGAAGATGAGGCAGTTTATCGTAGACAAAGGGTATTTTCAGCAGGTCGCCCCGGCCCCAATCCACCGCCACCAGGCTACCCAGACTGATCAGGGCGGCTATTGTCGCCAGCACCGGCAAGGCCCAACGGCGCACCTGCCAGCTTTTGAGACCTTTCGCCAGGCTAAAGTAAGTGGTGAGACCGGCCACCAGGCTCCAGGCCCGGTTGCTGCTCAGCTTCCAGTCGAGTGAAACGCTCAGCCCGACCAGGGTGGCCCCGACCAGCAGCAGCACCGGCCAATCCAGAAGTGTAACCCGGCCCAGGCTGCCGCTCGTGCGCCAGGCCACCAGAGCCAGCAAACCCAGCCAGACCAGGGCGACCCAACTCCACGGGCCGGGAAACAAAAAAGCCGGGGTGGTTAGCAAGCCTGAAAGCCAACCCCAGCTATAAATTATTCGATTTAACCCGGTTGCAGGCGGACGCGAAAAAGCTCCATCCGGTTCTAAACCCGCCTGTAGCTGGTTTGAAACTGGATGAGCTTCTCGATCAGAGGTAAGCTTCCTGGCGTTTTGCTCGTCTTCGGCTTTTACCTCTGGCATATACGGTTGCAGGGGCGATTGTGAAGGCTGCGCGTCCGCCAAATAACGGACTAGCCCAGCACTCGGAAGATTTCAGCCATTGCGGTAAAGACAAATACCAGCAAAAGCGGCACGATTGCAATGTCAAAAGCCCGGCTCAAGCTCCTGGCCCGGCCACTGGTGCTGCTAGAAACGATTTCTTTACTGATAAGAAGGGCCATCAGGGTGAGGATAGCTACCAGGGCCAGCGAAACAGCTGTAATGGTAGTAACCGTAGTTGTAGTGGTGGTGGTGACGGTAGTAATCACAATTATTGCCTCTGCTTTGACTAATGCTGCTAAATATACTTCGACTAAGCTAGGACCGATAATAAAACGAAACGGATCGGTGTATCACAAAGATTATTACCCATCTTCTGACTGAGCTAAGTATACAATAGCTTTCAGACCGGCGCAAGCTTTTTTTAGCCGCTAAATTATCCAAACCTATTTTGTCACAATGCTGTAATATATAGCCAGGCATTAATTGATTGACAAAAGTTTTATTCCTGCTAAGATTAGTCTAAAGCTTGCTAAAAGTTTTCCCTGTGCTTTTGCTTCATAAACCTGGCTTAGGTTATGGTTGGTAAGTTAGTAAGTCGCTAAGTCAGTAGGGTCTTAAATTCGTACTACTACTCGTTAACGCTATAGAAATTTGAGATGAACTACTTGAAATCGTTGCAATCTGAACTCAAAATCTCATCTGGTCTGTCATTAGTTCGTTGTCAGAGGTTACTCTGGTCATCTTTTTCAGGCCCATTCAACTATTCTCACCTGAAAACCACCCGGCTAAATTTTCTCTACCACTTAACTTTTACTAATTTAAAGGCTGTTCGATGAGCGGCATTGTAGGGCTGTTCAACCTCGACGGAGCAAGGGTTGAAAGCGAATTGTTGCACCGCCTGACCGTTTCGATGGCCGCCCAGGGGCCGGACGCTCAAAATAGCTGGCACGCTGGCCCGGTAGGGTTTGGCAAAACCGTGCTAACGACTTCCCGCCGCACCGGGGGCGAAGCCGCGCCTTTTAGCCTGGACGGGCAAAGCTGGGTGGTGGCCGATGCCCGCCTGGACGACCGCGAAACCCTGCTCGCTAGCTTGCAGCTTTCGGGCCAGCCTGACGCGGCCAACCATAGCCCAACCGAGTTGATCTGGCGGTCTTACGAACGGTGGGGCGAAGAGTGCGTCGCGCATCTGTCGGGCGATTTTGCCTTTATGGTCTGGGACGGACGGCGGCAACGCCTGTTTGGAGCGCGTGACCAGTTCGGGGTCAAACCGTTCTATTACGCCCATCTGGGTCAGGCGTTGCTGGTCAGCAATAGCCTCAACTGCTTGCGGCGGCATCCCCTGGTTTCCAACGAGCTTAACGAAGCCGCTATCGCTGATTTTTTGCTGTTCAATCTGAACTACAACCTCGAAACTACTACGTTTGCCGATATTCAACGCCTGCCGGGGGGCCACAGCCTGATCGCCGAAAATGGCCGGGTTCGCACTCAACGCTACTGGACGCTGCCCATGCCCGACCGCCAGATTCGCTACCGGCGCGAGAGTGAGTACGTCGAGCATTTCCGCGAGGTCATGGGCCGGGCGATAGCCGACCGCCTGGACAACCAGGACGAAAAAGTAGCTCTGCTCTATAGCGGAGGGCTGGACTCTAATACGCTGGCTTCGCTGGCCTTGCAGCTAAAACAAAAAGGGCAAGCTCTGGATTTGCAGGGTTTTACCTTTTTCGACAAAGAGCTTGGAGCCGACCACGAACCAGACTTCGCCCGCATCGGGGCCGCCGCGCTGGGACTGCCTTTGCAGCTTACCGCCCTGGCCCAGACCGAGTTGTACGAGGCTCAGGCCGATCTGCCCGCCCTGGCGACCCCGGAACCCAACAACGACCCCCTGGCCCTGGCTCTGTACGCCAGTAACCAACTGATCGCCCAACATAGCCGGGTGTGCCTGGCCGGTCATGTCGGGGACGAAGTTTTCCGGCGTTCCAGCCTGGAAAGTGTGCTTAAAACTACCGCGCCGCTAAACTTCCTGGCCGATCTGTGGTCGAGCCTGGCCTTGCATCATTTTTATCCGTTTACGGCTCCTTCGGCGGTGATGCGCGACCTACTTAGAAAGGCTGGCAAGCAGTCAAAACCGGCCCTGGTTCCGGCCCGAACCGTTCCGGCCTGGCTCCAGGCCGATTTCGTGGCCCGGCTAGGACTGGCCGACCGCTACCGGGAAGTGCAAAACAGCCTGCAAATTCACAGGCTCGACCCGAATTTGCCCAGAGCTTATCACAACCTGCTCAACCGAAACTGGAGTACCATGTTTGAGCGGGACGACCCAGGAGCGACCGGGCTACTCCTCGAACATCGCCTGCCTTTCCTGGATTTGCGGGTGATCGCTTTCGCCCTGGCCCTGCCTCGCATTCCCTGGTGCGTCAATAAAGAACTCTTGCGGGTCAGTCTGCGCGATTACGTGCCGCCCGCAATTTACCGGCGGCCTAAAACGCCCCTGTCCGGGTCGCCGATCTTTGAAAAAATCCAGAACGGTCAAAGACCCTGGCAAGAGCTAAGCCGGATGCCTCTGGTAGAAGCTTTTGTAGATACCCAAAAAGTAGCGGCTTTGGAAAGTATCGCCAGGATTACAGCCGTAAACGATCTTGAAATCTTGCGCCCGGTCAGTCTCGGTTACTGGCTACAGGCTCAATCTTACCCTTATTCCAGTAGCACCAATCCTGATTTCTTATCCAAAAATCACTTATTAGCCACGTCTTACCAGGAGAGTTTTTCATGAAAAACCTACATCCAACCACCCACCCTGTTTCTCT
>JBBRBE010000015.1:0-58847 GCA_038206175.1 Chloroflexia bacterium | reverse complement strand
TTGGACTATCTAACTCCGGCCAGTGTCTATTTTGAAAAATAAAAAAGTTCGAATTGTCTTTAGAACAGCCGCAAGGTTGATAATTTATCTACCAGCGTTCCACCTTAAATTCGACAATTTCCTGTCTTGACTTTAGGGGACATTATATACCTCAGTATTAAAAAAAGAAATTCCAATTGCCAGGAGATAAAATAATGGAGCTGTCAGAATTCTACGGGTAATAAGCTTTACTAGCTTTGGATCGAGATTGGCACTTACCAATCGGTTGTCACAGGTTGCATACCACCAGTTTAGGTAAAGAACCAGCCGATTTAGGATCATGTTGCACCCATAGACGGCCACCGCAATCTCTGATGAGGGATATTCCCCCAGCAAAGCTGCCGAAAAGGGCGTCAGCGCGACCAGCATCAGAAATAAAATATTGATCCACAGTAACCAGCGATCAGCGCGTTTTATATAGAAAAATTGGTTGTGGTGGGCAATCCAGTAAATACCAGTAACGCCAAAACTGATAATATAGCTTAATAATTTAGGCCATAGCTCCAAAAGCCGGGCCGGTAAATCTGATAGTGCCATTCCAGGTAACAACTCCGGCACTTTGAGGTTAAAAACCAGCAGTGTCATCACGATGGCAAAGATCCCATCAGCCAGAGTCTCAATTCGGTTGGTAGTCAGGCCTTTTTCGTCGGGCTTTATGGTTGATTTCAACAGGCCCATCTCCTGTGGTAAAAGTGAGAAAACTCATAGGGCTAAAAAGGTGGTGGTACTATACAGATTTCAACCGTCACCACCACCTTTTATATCCAGGCTTCAGCTAATTTAGTGAAAGTACTGTAGGGGTGGGTTCGGGTATTATCGTAATCCGTCCGGCAACCTGACCTTGACGCAATCTGTCCAGGCAATTATTTAATTGCGAAAGTGGGAAAGTTTCCACTTCGGGTGAAAGTTTACCTTCCGCGATAATTTGCAACACTTCGCGCAATTCCCAGCCAGTACCCCAGAAAGAACCCTGCACTTGTATTTCTAAAGGAATAACCCGTGAATTCACCAGTTAAACCCATATTATTCCTAATCCTTTTATAAAAATAATCCTACTACTTTGCTCTTTGGCTCTTTTGAACTTATTCTTAGACTAGAAATCTAAGCTCAAAGGTAGTGGTAAACCAAGAGCCAAACACACATCCAGCTTATTTATGCTCTAGTAGCCCAGGTTCAGGTATTGGCTGCTCCGGGAGAGCATTCTTTTTCGGGGACCAACTTTGCTAGAGCCTTTAGATACTTTAATCATTTTTAGCTTCGTTTAGTTCCAGTACATTTTGCCACGGCTCTGGTCTGCTCTCAGTTAGGCCTTTAGAATCTAACTCTTACTTCAAGCATTTTATTGGCCCCGGAAAAGAATGCTCTCGGATAATAACGATTATCCCACAATAAAGCTCTTTTCCTAGCCTTTTAGTGTAAATATATACACTACCAGGTTGCCCTCGGCTACACCTATGTCTATTTTACGCCTAGAACGAGAGAAGATTAGCGCGGAACTGATCAGGCGAAGAACCCAGGAGTATCTGAGACCTATATATGGCGATCCTGGGCCTCCTCAACCTAAACCAGGGCCACCGAAAACGGTAAACCAGATTTACAATAATGTAAGCTCACCTTCCTTTAGTCTTGTTAAGCCCAGTCCAGTTACGCCAACCATCTTCCCACCAGGCGGCCAGCCCCGCGCGGCTTCAAGTTCACTGGGCTGTTCCATTTCAGCGATTATAATCCTGGTTTTGATAATAATTTTTATTTCGTTTGCTTTCGGATTTTCACAGGGGCTTAACAATTCTCGGAATCCCACTAATAGCACACTTTCACTTGGGTTTTCCTGCCAGACCAGTTTTAGAACCTGCCCGCTCCTAAATCCTGGACCGGTAGGGGCTAATTGTTTCTGTCCCAACCAGTTTAGCAGCTTTAATGATTCGGGTGTGGTAAGTTATTTTTGTTTCTCCAAAAGCATTCACACTCTTGACTAATAAGAATTATACAGTATACTTGAAATAATCTTGATATCGATTTCAGGATTTTATCCCCTTTTTATAAATATACAATTTCAATAAACATTAAAAACCTAACCTTATAAGGTTATACGGTAGTATCCACTTTGCACTCAAAAAAATTTTTGGACAAAACGGTTATTCGCGTAACTTTTATTTTAGGACTTTCGCTCGAAACAACTTCTCAAGTTCAAAATCTGGTAAAAACTGTGAGTTTTCATGCTCAAGAGCGAAAGTCACGAATTTATCTGATTAAAATCATGTCTAAGCTTGCAAGCATTTAAGGGGCAACCAATGGCAGATAAAGACCAGGCGAACTTCAAACTATATACTTCGATTTCCAATTACGTTTCCTTTTGTAACTTATGCCATATAGAGTGTGTTAATTACGTCATACTTGTTAAGCGGTTTTTAGCCTAATATTATAGGGAAGAGCAAGGCCCTAAAAAACTTTTCACACAACGGTTTTACGCATATCCATCCACTATTTTATTGTTTAATGTGTCTAAGATAGCCAACTACAGGAGGGCGAATCAATGGCAGAAAAAGTCCAGTCTAAATACGATGAGCTAACCCAGATTTCCGGTAAATTTACGCAACAAGCTTCCCAGGTTGAAGCACTCAAGAAATCGCTCCAAAGCGCCTTGCAACCGTTGCAAGACGGCGGTTGGAAGGGACTGGGGTCCGAAAAATTCTTCGAGGAGATGACTAACTTAATTTTCCCCAAGATTGATAAACTTCACACCGCTTTGACCGAAGCAAAGAGTACCACCGACCAGGTCGCGCAGACTTTGAAGCAGGCGGAAGAGGAGTCCCATTCACTATTTTCACAATTATAATAGTGCCATGCACTGGTTACCTTGAAAGGAGCTAACAATGTCGCAAGACGAGATAAAATTAGAGTATGACAAGGCAACTGCCATGGCTACCGCCTTTAATAAAGGGCATGGTCAGCTTGAGGACATCGCGACGGAGATGCAGAACATCGCTACTATGATGGAACAGGGCGCTTTACTGGGCAGCGGCGGGGCGGCCTTCGTTTCACTTATTCAAACTAAGCTTTGCCCAGCTTTGGCCCGCTTTGCAACCAAGTTTGATGAGTTGGAGAAAGACGTCAAGAAGGCGATTTCCCTGATGCAAGAGGCCGACCAGAGTAGTAGTTCTAAGGTCTCAAGTGTCGGATAGAAGCGGCTAAAAATATAGAGGGCTTTATTGTCGGCTATATTTATCGTCAGATTTAGTCTAGATTAAACATTTTTTAAGTGCGGAGGTATTTATGGGTTCTTTTCTCAGTATGGTCTTCGGGGGTGTTACCCAGATTCTATCGGAAATCACCAGTCAGTTAAGCAGGATTGCCGAGGAAGCTCTCTCCCCGATAAACAAGATTATTTCAAGCGTTACGGATGGTATGTGGAAAGGCGATGGTGCGGACGCCTTTGTCAACGAGCTTAAGACCTTATTCGTCCCTGGTATCACAAATGTGGGGACCCACGTCACCAATTTTTCGGCGCATATTACTTCGTCGGTTGATAAAATTCAATCGGCGGACGAAGCCGTTGCCAGTACCGTTGGTAAACTTGAGGAAGCCTTTAGCTTCTTCTAAGCGTGTCAAATCCTGATATTTGGACGATTTTTGGTTCTTAAGTTTTTGAATGGGAGAATATAATGGCAAGTGAAGTTTATATGAATGTGCCTGAGGTCAAGACGATGGCTAAAACCCTTGACACGGTACACACGGTACTTGATGACATCGCCAAGGCACTGGAAATTATCAGTACGACCCTGAAGGCGTCTTTCTTTCTCGGTCTGGTAGGCGCGGCGGCGGTGGCGTTCATCGACATGGTTAAACCTCAGATCCAGCAGATTTCACAAAAATGTGAAGGTTTGAGTCAGGCCGTTAATCAGTCGGTTGATGCATACGAAAAAGGTGACCTTGACGGGTCCAACCTGTTTATGACGTCTCGCTAATAAGCCGACTAATCCAGCAAATCCTGGAAACCTTTTCTAGGCCTGGGTATTAGATCAGGGATGTCACAATAGCAGTAGCTACGAAGGCCACTGCCAGGAGCAGTACCAGAAGCAAAAGCACGGTTCGCGGACTCAACCACTCGCCACGTTTAGTTTCTGGTACATCCTCGAAAGCCTTGCTAAGTAATTCTTCCAACGCTTTGGTAACGAATTCCGGCCGTTGAAACGGATCGGGGTTTGAAAATCGTTGGGCTAGATCGGCGGCCGGTTTTACATCTTCAATTCGGTCCATCGGTATACGCTGGTTCTTTCTAACAGCGTCGTAAACCTGGGCGTCATTTGATAAACTGAAGGGAAAAGCCGGCTTGCCAACCAGTAATTCGTAGAGTATTATTCCAAGACCATACACATCAGTCCGATAATCAGCAAAGGGAATTGCATTAAGTAATTCCGGGGCAGTATAAGCGGGCAAAACCGCTTCTTTGTACCAGTTGGCCTGTAGGTGACGCGGGGTGCTGACAATTCCAAGATCAAAAAGCATTATTTTAGGTACGGCTGGATTGCCCTCAAAGCGTACTAAAATAGTTTCAGGGCAAAGACCGCAGTGTAGCATTCCATGATGGTGAAGAATTGCAACAGTACGAGCGAGATTAATAAGCAACCATCCGATATGATACACCCAGAGCTGGGAGTTTTTAACCAAGCTGTCTCGTAATGGTTCACCTTCAAAATAATCAAATAAAAAGAAGTAAAGTAAACTTCCTTTTAACATTGCCTTGCCGTATCCTTCCTTATTGGTGCTGGCGGCGGCATAAGGTGATATAAGGTGTGGTAAACTATTATCCTGTACTTTATTTTTCTTTAGATCTTGTAAAAGTTGGACCTCTCGCTTGAGACGGTTAGTATGTTCTGCTCCAGGATGAGCAACTTTTAGCATCACCTTTTTCTGATTTACCTGGGCTTCATAAAAGGTTGAAGAGCGCAAGACAATGACCGGACGAATAATCTCAATGTCTCCCAGCCACTCACCGTATTCCAATACATGCGGAGACATTTCAGATGGACAGGAAGGTTCCTGACAAAAAAGGTTGTTATCGGTGGATGAACGTCCACACTGAAGGCATGATTGTTTCAAAGTTATCTCCTTTTGTGGTGTTTTTTCTAATATCTTCACTCTAATGGCTAATTTATACTCTGTCAAGCAGTAAATTGGACTTATGGCTAAGTGAATAGAAGAGATCAAGTATGAGTTTACTTTACATTGACCGGCCACCACGCGTTCAACCTGAGCTACCTTTTGAAGAAATTCCTATTCCAAGACCCCCCGCCAAGCGAGATGAAGGGTGGTTACGCCTCCTTCAAATTGGCGTCCCGCTTCTAACCGTAATCGGCTACGTGCTTATTTCCGTACTGAGTCCGCGCGGCGGTGCTCTAATGATTGTACCGATGGCCTTGTCGATAGTCGCTTCGATTGGTTTCTCGATCTATAGTTTTCGGATCGAGCGTCAAAAGGATCGTGAAATTGCGCAGGAATATGAAAGCCGTCTGGTAGAGCTAAACAAGGAAATGCATAACTGGCACGATCTTCAACGACGTTTCTACTTGTACAACTACCCCAACAAACAAGAGCTTCAAAACATAGTATTATTGGCCCGTGGTGAAGCCGAGAAAGCCCGGCACATCCAGAGACCGGTCGCCCGTCTGTGGGAACGCCGTACCGACGACGAAGATTTTGGTTTTGTCCGGCTTGGCATTGGAACCCTGCCCTCAACCGTCACCTATGTGATGGAAGGTTCGGAAGATCGCAGTAGTTCGATGGCTCGCACGGCCCTAAAACTCGACTTTGATTCGCGGTTTGTGGCCGACGTTCCGGTGGTGATTTCTTTGCGTGAGAAAAAGGAGGAGGACGGCGAGAAAAAGAAGGAACAAACCTTTAATTCCCCCTTTGCTCCCGCGCTGGGCATCGCAGGTGATAAGGAGGCGATGTATGGCTTTGCGCGGGCCCTTTTAGCCCAATATGCCGTCTTTCACGCCGCCTCGGATACGCGGCTTTATATTCTTGCCAATCAGAGTCATGAATGGGAGTGGACGGCCCAGCTACCCCATGCTACCGGAGATGAACAGAATAAATACCGGTGTTTTGTAAGTGAAATCAAGGAACAAACCGGCTTTCACGACCTGGCCGAAGATGATGAAGGAGAGCTTGAGCAATTTCTGGAAGGCATCCGTAAAGAGCTTGCCACCCGCAAAATCCGTTTACAGGAACACGACGATAACGTGACGCAGGGCGATCCCACTCTCCCATTTTTATTGGTAGTGGTGGACCTGGTGGATTCGGTTTATGACACTAAATCAATCCTGAGAAATATTGAAAGTGATGCGGCAATCTCTATCCTGCTGGAAGAAGGAGCCCAACTGGGAGCCTGTGTGATCTTTTTGGTGCCGGATCGTGGCAAAATACCGAGTGGCTGCCGGGCCATTATCGAAGTGGCCACGACTGCCCCGGCTACTAACAGCCAGACTTCTTCTAACAAAAAACTGCATTTTCGCTACGCAGCTACCGGCGTAAACAGCGAACACTACGTCGGTCTGGCCGACTCGCTTGATAAACGAGAAATAGAATACCTGGTCCGTAATATTTCAAACCTGGCTATCCGGCAAAGCAGTGGGGCGACTTTAGCCAACGCAGTCCTATTTTTTGATTTGATGGGCTATAAATCGCTCCAGGAACTAAAAAGCGATGCCTGGCGGCGCTGGCAGGCCAGTAAAGAGGCCCACTATAGTAACTGGCTGCGGGTGAAAATGGGTTTGATGGCCGGAAATAAACCCCGCACCCTGGTTTTCTCGGCCAAGCGAGATGGGGTGCACGGCATGATCGCCGGTAGTACCGGTTCGGGTAAATCCGAGTTCTTAATTTCGTTGATTACCGGTATGGCGGTCAACTACGACCCCTCGGTACTCAATTTTGTGCTGGTGGACTACAAAGGCGGCGGCGCGTTCAAAGAGTTTGCCGACTTACCCCATTGCGTGGATATAATCACCAACCTGGCCCCCGAAGGGGTAACCCGCATGTTCACGGCCATTAAAGCCGAGATGAAACGCCGCCAGGCTCTTAATGTCGAAACCAAAACCAAAAATATTGTGGAATATCGCCAGAAAGGATTGCATCATAGCAAGCCTTATCCTTTTCTGTTTATTATTATTGATGAATTTGCGGAAATGATTGCCGACCGGGCTGAATTTAAGACCGAGCTGGAAAGTATCACCCGCGTCGGTCGCGCCCAGGGGGTTTCACTGATTCTGGCCGCCCAACGGCCCAGCGGTGTTACCGATCAGATGCGTTCTAACATCAAATTCCGCATCTGTTTGAGAGTGGAAACCTCCGGGGAAAGCCGCGAGATGCTCCGTCGGACGGACGCGGCGTTCTTACCCTCCGGTATACCGGGGCGGGGTTATTTACAGGTCGGCAATGAAGAAATTGAGCTTGTTCAATCAGCCTATACCGGTGAACCGTATGTCGACCCCAACCAGGCCGTTATACCAGTCCTCTGGCCGGATCGTAGCGGTGGCTTTGAGGTTACAGAACAACAGGCTCCACCGGAACTGTTCAAAGTTATCATCAAAGCTTTCAAGACGATGGAACTTGAAAATAAGTACGAACAGCAGCGGGCTCCCTGGCCGGCCTTCCTGCCGCGCCAACTTTCGTTATCCGAAACTTTGATCACGATGGATTTAAATTCCCAGCGGGCGGTTACAGCCAAACAATATCTGAGTGGTGTCGACCGCATTACGATGGGCCAGCCACCGGAATCGACTTTAACCCTCAACCCTTCGATTAACCGCTGGTTGAACGGCCAGACCGGCTGGTTGGCCCAGTTTGACTGGAGCAAGTATGCAATGCGGCCGGTGATCGGTCTGGTGGATAATCCCTACGCGGCCCAACAATTACCCCTCACGGTTGACCTGCCACGCGGGCATGCAGTGGTCTTCGGGGCGGCCGGTACAGGTAAGACCACCCTTATCCGAACCCTGATTATGAGCCTGGCGGCTTCCCACTCGCCGGATCACTTTCATGCTTACATTCTTGATCTCGGTGGCGGCAATCTGACGGTTCTGGGCAGCCTGCCCCACGTCGGTGCTTTGATTTTACCGGACGAGGAAGGTTACCAGGAGCGGGTCCAGCAGGTCTTACGGGAAATCGACAACATTGTTGAAAAACGCAAAAATGCTTTGAGCCTGGGACGGGTTTCGGATATTTACCAGTATAACCAGGATAATCCTGAAACGCCCCTCCCGGCCATCTTGATTGCCATCGATAATTTTATTGAATTTATCGAGACTTTTGGCGTGGAAAAGGACAACGTGGAGAGTGTACTTTCCCGCATGATTACGATTGTCCGGCAATCAAAGCCATATGGCATTCATTTTCTGATTTCGGTCAACCGGCTCAACGATCTTTCAAGCCAGCTATTCAGCCTTTTCACCGAACGCTTTGCCCTTCGTCTGGCCGATACTACCGAATACCGGGCCATCACCGGCGGTCATGTTTCGGATATTGGCGATATACCGGGCCGGGGTTACGCCCGGATTGCCGAGGAAGCCCTGAGTTTCCAGGTAGCCATCCCGATTGATCTTCGGCGTGAGAATGAATCGCAAACTGCCAACGAAGTTAAGGAATTAGAGCATTTTATCAAAGAGATGAATCGGTTCATGGAAAAATATGGTCAGGCTTATAACCTACCGGTAAAAGTTGGAGTTTTACCCAAGTCGGTCCTGGTCAAAAGGCTGCTGGCCGATAAACACTCCCTAAAATTAGACCCCAACTTTTTGCCCGTTCTTACTGAAGTCACCCGAAAAGAATGGGCCAAGAGCAGCGATCCGGCCAGTTGCGACTGGTTACGGGTCCTGCTGGGTGTCACATCCGGTAACAAACCCCGCTCGTTAAAACTGGAAGCCAAAGAAGATGGTGTTCACGGCATGGTGGCCGGTGGAACCGGTTCCGGTAAGTCGGAACTATTGATGACCCTCATCGTGAATCTCGCCCTTAGCTATAGTCCCGATATGCTGAATCTTGTGCTGGTGGATTACAAAGGTGGCGGTGCGTTCAAGCCGTTTGAAAATTTGCCGCATTGCTTGGATACGCTTACCAACCTGAATAAAGCCGCCGTCCGACGAATGTTTACCTCGATAGGGGCGGAAATGAGCCGCCGCGCCCAGTTAAACACTGAAACCCGCACCGCTAATATAGTCGAGTATCATCAAAAGAATCTGCATAAAACCTATGCTGCTTATCCGCATATGCTGATCATCATTGATGAATACGCCGAAATGATCAGCGATAGTCCCGAATTTGGACAGGCCCTGGATAGTATTACCCGCCTGGGCCGTGCACAGGGGGTCTATTTGCTGCTGGCAGCTCAACGGCCCACCGGAGTTTCGGACCAGATGCGAGCCAATATTAAGTACCGGATTTGTTTAAGGGTGGAAGGGACCGATACCAGTCGAGAAATGCTGCGCCGTTCCGACGCGGCTTTCTTGCCCAACGGTATGCCGGGACGCGGTTATTTGCAGATCGGTAACAACGACGTAGAACTGATTCAAGTGGCCTACGCCGGTGAAAATTACGATTACGCCGAACTTAACGAACGGGGGGATAAACCCAAGTTTTTTGAGGTGGTGGTGCAATTAACTCAGCTCTTATCGGCGCAACTGGACCTGCAATTACTCGGTCCTGATGGTGACCAAGCGGCTGGACGGGTGCCGCGCCGACCCTGGCCGGAAGCCTTATCTACCCCCCTGGAGCTATCGTATAAGGTGACTGAAAAATACCTTGATCAAGAGTCTAAGGCCCTGATGACCTTAAACAGCACTAAGCCGTTGATGATCAATCCCTTTGTGGAGGACTGGCTAAAGGGACCCGGTGGGTGGCCCGGTATATCGTGGAGTAAAAACGCTTTACAGGCGGTGGTTGGCCTGGTCGATGATCCCTACAATGCCCATCTACTACCTCTGACAGTCGATTTTACGCGCGGTCACGCCGTTATTTTTGGGGCTTCCGGTTGGGGTAAGTCCACTTTCCTGAGAACGATGGTGTTAAGTCTGGCTTCCACTCACTCGCCAGATGAACTTCATGTTCATATGCTGGACCTGGGCGGCAGAAGCCTGGAAGTGCTTTCCGAACTACCCCATGTCGGAACCATAATCGTACCGGACGAACGCGGTTATGAGGAACGAATCCAGCAATTGCTGCGCGAGTTAAACAACGAAATCGACAAGCGCAAACGGCTCTTTGGTTCGCTTACGCTTTATCAGTACAATACCAGGCCGGACGTAACTGAGAAAAAACCGGCGATACTGGTAGTAATCGACAATTTTGCCGAGTATCTCGAATCTTTTGGGAACCCGACCCAGCAGGACGACCAGAACAACTTATTTGTCATTTTGATCGGGTTGATCCGGCAAGGGAAAGCTTACGGTCTGCATTTTGTGATTACCGTCAGCCGACTGAACGTCCTCACCAGCAAACTGTATAGTTTATTCACCGAAAGATTTACCCTGCGACTATCCGATGTCACCGATTACGTTGGTATTGTCGGCACCCAAATGCCCGATCTTGAGGAAATCGGGGGCCGGGGTTATACTCGAATTGCTCGAAATCCCTTGAGTTTTCAGGTAGCTATGGTGCCAGGAGCGATTGATGAGGAGGGGCGCGTAAGCAAAGAGGTTGAGCAAATCATAACGCTCGGCAAGCGCATGCGAACTTATATCGCGCAATCGAATCGTCAATATTCGGTACCCTTACAGATCAACGCCCTGCCCGAAACCTCCTCCTTCCGGTCCATACTTGGCGAGTATATGGATGTCAGTCTGGAGCCAGGCAACTTTGTAGCTACGCTCAAAGCTACCACGATAGCCCGCTGGACCCAAAATGCCTCCAGCGAGAAGACAAACTGGTTGCAAGTACCGCTCGGTATCAGCGCGGGTAATCGTTTACGAACCCTTGCGATGGAAGCCAAGCGCGACGGTGTACACGGCATGATTGCCGGTGGTACCGGTTCCGGTAAATCCGAACTGCTTATGACTTTGATTGTCAGCCTGGCCTTGCGTTATTCACCGGATATTCTTAACTTCCTGCTGGTCGACTACAAAGGCGGCGGGGCCTTCAAACCCTTCGAGGCTTTACCTCATTGTGTTGACATCGTAACAAACCTGAATAAAGCGGCGGTGGCGCGGATGTTTACCTCGATCAATGCCGAAATACGCCGCCGTCAGGCCCTTAATGTCCGAACCGACACCAAAGATATTATTGATTACCGGCGTAAAGGATTACACCTGACTGGCGAGTCCTATCCGCATCTGTTCATTATTATTGATGAGTATGCAGAGATGATTTCGGATAACGGCGACTATCTGCACGAATTGGAAAGTATTACCCGCGTTGGCCGCGCCCAGGGTATAAATCTAATTCTGGCCTCTCAGCAGCCCAAGGGTGTCACCGACCAGATGCGAGCCAATATAAAATTGCGGCTTTGCTTGCGGGTTGAGTCAATTGATACCAGCCGTGAATTACTGCGGCGTCCGGATGCCGCGTTTTTGCCAAATGGTACCCCTGGTCGTGGCTACATTCAGGTTGGTAATGAAAATATTGAACTGACCCAGGTGGCTTATTGCGGTGAGAATCAGCCGGATGATCGGGCCGAGTTGGTCCTGTGGCCTGACCGTGATGACGGTCAGGCCGAAACCAGCGATGGCGATACCCCACGCCTCTTTGATATAGCGGTACGCCTCTCTAGCGAACTGGTGGGTGGGAAAATGGCCCCCAAACCCTGGCCGGCCTTTCTACCAGATCGTTTTAGTCTTGAGTCGCGCATCCTTGATGCGAAACGAGGCACTAGCTTTACGCTTCAAAGCAGCATAACTGATTGGATCAATGGCGATGTAGCCTCGCTCTGGAAGGGTGTAAACTGGGAGAAAGAGGCTGAGGGGCCGGGTAGTGCGCTCTGGGTAACAGCCGGACTTTTGGACGACCCCACCGAGGCGCGTCAGGACCCCCTTACTTTCGAGCTAAGTCGCAACCACCTGATCGTACTGGGCGATCCCGGCATGGGCAAAACCACCCTTTTACGCACTTTGCTGACCAGTCTGGTGGCCGAACATAGCCCGGATGAACTGCACCTTTATGTATTGGACCTGGGCGGAAATAATTTCCGTAGCTTTGAAGGCTTACCCCACGTTGGCGCAATTATCCCGGCCACCGAGGAAAATTTTGAAATGCGGTTTTTCCGGTTGATGGATTTTCTAAGTCAAAATATCCAGCAACGCCAACAAGTTATCAGTGCCGCCGGGGCGACCAGTTTCGCTGATTATAACGCTCGCTTTTCGGATCAGGCGATGCCGGCCATAACGGTCATAATCGACAATTTCGCAGAATTATCGGTCCAGATTCGCGATGAGAATTATGACGCCCTGGTAGATAACCGTTTGATACCATTAGTTCGTAGCGCATTGAGTGCCGGGGTTAATTTCATTGTATCGGCCAATATTCCCGGCAACTTGCCCAGTCGGCTCTTTGGCCTGTTTAGTGAGCGTATTACTTTTAAGCAAACCGAAACCGACCGTTATTTAGATATTGTAGGTCGGGGTGCCATCGAGATCGGTGATATTCCAGGGCGGGGCTATATCCGGCGTGACCGCAAGGTACTTCTCTTTCAGATGGCACTACCACTCGGACTTTTTGACCAGGATGGCCGACCAAAGCGGGTGGAAGCGGATGATATTCAAATATTATCTGCCCAAATGCAAGCCACCCTGAAAGTCAGAGGCCGCAAGTTCGCACCGCCAGTATCGCTAAAGGCCCTGCCGAGCCAGGTATCGCTAACCCATTTGTTAAAGATTACCGCTGACCGACAACCTAACAAAATTGAGGCGATCCTGGGTCAACAAATTGATCTGTCGCCCGCTCGATTTAATTTGAAAAAAGTGGGGCCTCATTTTATGGTGGTTGGGCCACCCTTATCTGGTAAGACAACCTTGCTTTACGACTGGACCTTCTCGCTGGCTAGTTGTTATTCACCGTCACAGGTAAAGTTTATCCTGGTCGATATGCAAAGCAAATTCTTTAATTATGGTGGGAATTTAAGCCTGTCCTCCTTGCCCCACGTACTGGCTTGCGTTTCGGAGGTGAGTCAGTTGGAAGCACTCCTGCCAAAACTTAAAGATGAGTGTCTGACCTTAAATGCCAAAGGCAACACAAACGCGCTTTATGTGATAATCGACAACTTTGATGATTTTAATGAAGAAATCGGACAGGGTTCCCTGGTTCGGGAACTGGCCGGTCTGGTGCGACGTTATGGCCGCGACGGCTTCCATTTCATTATTGGTTGTTTACCCCGGAGTGAGTCAAGTGTGCTGAAACAACGAATACTAGGCTCAAGGTACGGTATTACTCTCCGGTCGCGCGAGGCTTTAGAAGTCCTTAGTCCCAGTCTCAGAACCCCGGCCGCTTTACGTGATAAAGAACTTCCCCTCGGACGCGGGTTTATTATTGAAGCCGGTCAACCGGCCCTGATTCAATGTGCAAATCCGTATATTGAGGTTGGCGGGACAACCCCTCAGGGTAAGGATGAAGAAGAACAAAGAACGAATGCTTTGGATCGCTGGGTGGCCGACATCCGGGATAAAAATCCAAATAGCCGGGCTCGATGGTCAATCGCTCCAAGTAATGGGAATGGTACCGAGCCGGACGTCGGTTCCAATGGTAATTTATCAGGTTCAGGTTCGCACGCTCCCTCAGCCAAAGCCCAGCGCATGCTGACCATATTGCAGTCGGGAATGCGTAAAGAGCTTGAGCAGCTTCAACCCGACAACGGCCACGAAAAGCTCCTGACGATGCGGTTGGTTTTGCAGGAGGTTGACAAGTGGAGCGACGAAGCTTTATTGACTGACTTATTGAGAGACCTGTATGTGAAACAACAGGGTGGTGGTCCTTCTCTGGAAGGGATGACCAGACGTTTTGCTTCCAAAATGGATGCGGATTTGTTAATTCAAACATTAGAGGAAAAAATGACGCATGAGTAATAAACAGCCCCGCCTTGAGTTGCAGATCGACATTTTTACTTTGAAGAAACAACGGGCGCTGGTCCTGCCTACCGTGATGCCAATCGAACTGGTTACGTCGGTGCTGCAAGAATTCGGCGGCACCTCAAGCCGTAACGAGGTAGGACCGGCGGTTGCGCCCGAAAAATTTCAAAAGCTCGAATACGTGAGCCATGCCCCCGAAGGGTACCAGTTACTAAAAGCCAAGACCGGGCAACCGCTAAATCCTTTGGTTACGCTGGGTAACCAGGTCGCCCCGAATGAATTACTGGTACTGGTAGAAGTGGCTGCGCCGCTACCAGCGAATACAGTTAAACCCTCTCGCCCGATTTATTTATCCGAACAGGGCAAGAATAAAGTTTACAAGGTAAATTGGCTACCGGCCCTGATTGGTAGACCAGACCCCAATTTAGCTTTTAACGAGCGTTTAGCGGTTAATCTGGCTGATCATGTCACTGGACAGCGTGTTTCTCGCCGCCACGCTCAATTGGAGGAAATTAACAATCGAATATTCCTCGAATGTTTATCGCCAAACCCTTTGCTGGTATCAAGCGAACAGGGTACCCTGACCAGAGTAGAATACGACCGCTATCCACTTTCGGTTGGAGATACTATTATTCTGGAACGCAGTGAAATTGCTTTAAAGTTTATTATGCCTGATTGGGGAGCGGTCGTAAAGTGAGTAGGAGTTTCGCTTATTGAAGCAAACCCAGCTAAAGCGGTGGTCGGGTGGGCGCCGCTCCTGCGGGGGTAATACAGGGGTCTCCCACGTAAAAACCCTCTTTAACTTTCGCTTCAACCTCATGGGTGAGGTTGAAGCAAAAATCCTAATAAGTAAAGATCTACTTGGGCAAAAATTGCGAAAGTAAACGTTTATACTTTGTTAGCTCCACTTTCATTATGTGATTAAATGGGTCATAGACAAATATATAGAAGTAACCATAAAATTTATTCAGGACTCTCGTGAACGGCTAACGCTGCTTATGTAGATTGCAGGAAAGGGACATCAATGAAGTTTTCATTCCGTAGGTGGTTCGGAGGGTTTACTCTGTGCTTAATATTTCTCTTTGTTACCACCAGTCCAATCACTTCCGGTCAAAGCATCAAAATTGATAACCCTGATTTTCTGAAAATCTGGTCCCGTACCGATAGTCTGGTGACAGCCGGGCAGGCTTCCCGTACTTACCTGTGGGGTCCGGCCCCCTTTACCGATGCTATTTTGGAGCCATATCTGGATTCGCCGGGTGGCAAACGTTTAGTCCAGTATTTCGATAAGAGTCGGATGGAAATAACCAACCCTAACGGCGATAAATCCAATGACTACTATGTGACCAATGGTTTGCTGGTTCAACAGCTAGTGACCGGTCGGCTTCAAGTGGGTGATAAAAAGTTTGAAAATCGACCGCCCGCTAACACCGGAGTGGCCGGTGACACCGATGATACCAGTGGTCCCACCTACCAGGTGTTGGGCAAGTTAACTGGCAACGCCTCCAATTCGGATGGAAAACCCATCGCCCAGGCGGTAGACCGCACCGGAAAACTACGCGATGCTGCGCAGGATTTTGGGCAGTACAACGTAACCTATGGCTATTTTGAAAACTCCACCAGCCACAATATCGCCAAACCTTTTTGGGACTTTTTAAACATTTCCGGGTCGGTTTTGGGACCGGATGGGCAAGTCGTTACGGGTCGCCTGTTTGAACCGGTCTTTTATGCTACCGGTTTGCCTATTACCGAAGCTTACTGGGCTAAAGTTAAGTTGAACGGCCAGATAAAAGACGTTCTGGTGCAAGCCTTTGAACGGCGAATTTTAACCTATACCCCCTCAAACTCTAATGGATTCCAGGTTGAAATGGGTAACGTCGGACGGCATTATAAACAGTGGCTGGACTACCCGCCTACCCCACCGGCCAGCATTGAAATTAGAAATGTCATTTTGTCTAAGAGTAGTTACGATGTAAAGTTAACGGTAAATACCGATGTGCCGGCCTCGATCAAAGAGATTTTGGTGCAAGTGAAAGATACCGAAAATAACACTACAGTTTATACTTCCGAACCTTTCCCCTACGATCCAAACAAAGAAACGACCCTCCAGATCCCGGTTAAACCCTTTACGCCTGGCCGGAAGTATACGATTAACCTGAGCGCAAACGATGTTTATAACAAATTAGTGCCAAATAAAGCTCAACCTGACTCAACCGTACTGGGTACCGATAATGTTCTCTATCCGGCCCCACCGACGGCCACCGTTTTCTTTGACACGACTCCCCAACTGGATAGCACTGGGAAGAACTACGTCGTTACCCTCACGATTAATAGTCCTTCGCCGGATACTATCGAAAAGATTCTAATTGATGTGGTCGATGACAAGGGTACGCCTATTTCCCCCTCGATTCCACCTATCGGTTATAATGCACAATCCAAAACCGTCCAGATTCCTATTCCAGCCGAGCGGGTTCGTCCTAATATTAAATATAAGGTAATCATAAAAGCCAAAAACAAGGACGATGCATTTATTGTTACCCCAAATAATAGCAATATTCTCGGCACCACGGAGTTCTCCTATAACGAGGCGGCCGCCCCCAAACCCGTAACAATAAAGAATATCGAAATCTTTCCTCAAAAGAAAGATAGTGTCGGCAATCTGGTTTTACCAATCAAAGTGATAATTCAAGACGATGAAAAACAGCTCGAACAATACAAAGGGTTCGTTAAATGCCGGGTGGCGATTCAAGCCAATAAAGTCAATATCCTGGAACACGAGTCCCAATGTGTGAGTGATATAAGGAATTCTCTGGAATGGCCGATTGATATACCCTTACAAGCGGACCAATTAAAGGAGAATCAAGAATACAATATCACCGTCGATATGGTAACGCCGCCCACCAGTAAATTGAATAATATTTCAGTTTCCCAACCATTTAAGCCAAATCTGTTATCGCCACCGGGCTTTTGGGATGGTTTTATTGTACCTAACCGTATAATCTTCATCAGTTTTATTATTGCTTTATTAGCCTTCATCGGGATAATAGCTTTCCTGCGAGTACGACCGCGCAAAAAATTAGTCCCGGCTCCGCTGCCTTATAGTGAAGCCACTATGGTAAATGTGCATGTACCTCGGATGATACAGACGCCCGACGTTACGATGGTACACAAACCACTTGCCAATCCAAAAACCCGGTTACGGGTAAAAGTCAACCAGACGCTAAATCAAAATCAGATGAGGCAGGAGATCATTACCAATTTTCCGTTCGTTATCGGACGGAGCAACGCCCAGTTTGTCATTGCAGGCGATCCAAAGGTATCTGGTTCCCACGTCGAGATAAGGGAAGAATCGGATGGTCTGATGCTAATTGATCTCAATAGTACAAACGGGACAGTAGTTGGCAATCAGGTACTGGATAAAGGGGGCAGGGTTAGTTTTAAGAAGAAAGTAATTGTTTACCTGGGACCCAATACTATCATCGAGTTAGAACCGGAAAAATAGGTTTTCCCAATTTGCACCTCACAAGTGAGGTCAAAGCGAAAGTCCTAAGTGTAGAAAGAGTAGCCTATAAGTGTGGTGACAAACAGACGAAAAAATCAATCGGTGCTAAATAAGAAATTTCAATATTCAGGTTGCCTGTTTCTAGGGTAGAGTTAGTTTGTCCCGGAAAAGAATGCTCTCCTACTTTGCGCGGGTCGAAACTCAGGCTGGATAATAAGGAGCAAGGTAAAACCAGGGGAGCTACGGTAAGGTAGCGATGTCAAAGCTGGGTGTTTGTAGGGTAAATCAGACAGGCCGGTCAGAGCTTTTCCCCTTTTGTCGTGTCAACTCAAGGATGTTACTCTGACCAGCCTACCGACCTTATTAAAATCCCGATTGGACTGCTCACAGGCCTAATATGAGCCAGGCTGTAACCAGGTGAGCGGTTTAGTCCACCCGTGACCCCAAATGTTTACTTTGAATGTAGCTGTTGGCTCAAACCAACTGGAGTCTTAAGCCAAATGAACTTGCGAAGTCTGGACAACCCCAGTTTTCACTTCCAAGCCTCTAGTGGCTACGCGGTGGTAAACCAGGCGGGGTCACGTCTATAGTAAACTGCTCACCTCATTATAGTTTGGCTCATATTAGGCCTACAATTACTCGCTCAAACTAACCGGCACAAGCACTTCTTCGCGGTCGTAGATAAAGGTAGCTCCGCCGTTGGCAAAGTTTGGCACATCAGCAACCGTCACCTGACCTTCGGGCGAAGCCAGAATTGTTTCCATTGCCTCGCGGCTATCGGCGTACAAACCTACAATCATGTGATAAGGGGCTTTTTCCCCTGGCACGTTAGCCTCGCATTTCCCAATCGTCCAGCCGCGCAACCCCTTCATCTGGCGGGCAATCGGGATATGCGTCTCGTAATAATAGCGGTCAAATTCCGCCGGGTCGGTTGGGTGGCCGTAGAGGACGGTTAATCGGTACATCGTTGTATTCCCTTTCTTGATTAATAAGCCATTGCTGGGGTTAATTTTGCTCGGCTCTAGGCCGGTTGACCGGGCTTGATTTGCTTGAATCGGCGGGTATTCTCGGTAATAGCAATCTCGGTAGGCAACCGCTCCATACTGGAAGCTCCAAAAAAGCCGACTACCCCTTTTGTCCGGGCCAGTACATACGCGGCATCTTCCGGCTCGGCTATCGGTCCGCCGTGACATAGTACCAGAATGTTCGGGTTGACCGCTTTGGCGGCATCGTGCATCGCCTGCACCCGCTCGACCGCCTTGTCAAGCGTCAGGGCAGTGGTGGCTCCGATAGAGCCTTTGGTAGTCAGGCCCATGTGTGGAACCAGGATGTCGGCTCCGGCCCCGGCCATAGCGCGGGCTTCTTCCTCATTGAAGACATACGGCGCGGTCAGCAAGTCCAGTTCGTGAGCCTGCCGGATCATGTCGACTTCCAGGCCAAAGCCCATGCCAGTTTCTTCGAGGTTCTGGCGGAAGATACCATCAAACAGTCCGACCGTCGGGAAGTTTTGCACCCCGGCGAACCCCATCTCCTTGATTTGTTTGAGAAAATAAGGCATCAACCGAAATGGGTCAGTGCCACACACTCCGGCCAGCACTGGCGTATGCCGAACAACTGGCAGTACCTCGTTTGCCATCTCTACTACAATCGCGTTAGCGTCCCCGTAGGGTAGCAACCCGGCCAGCGAACCCCGGCCCGCCATACGGTAGCGGCCTGAGTTGTATATAATGATCAGGTCTACCCCGCCCGCTTCGACGCACTTAGCCGATAGCCCGGTTCCGGCTCCGGCTCCGATAATCACCCCATCCTGGCTCACAGTAGCTTGCAAACGGGCCAGAGCTTCTTGTCGGTTCATCCTGTGTGGTGTCCTATCCTGCTAACAGGCTCTTGCCTGGGTAATTTTCTCTACTTCTAATTTTGTGTTACTAAGCCTGCTTCTGCGCTTTGATGTACTGGTCGAGCCGTTCGGTCATCGCCTGGGCAAACCGGGGATCGTTGATGTCCATCTCTAACTCGACGGTTTCGACCTTTGCCGGGTCAAGCCCGGCCTTGAGGTTTTCAATCAGAGCCTGGTCAGCCTCGGCATCGTAAAATACACCCCCCTCGGTCGCAATCATCGAAACGCCCTTGAGCGGAATAAACAAAGTCACCGGGCCGGTGGCCTGGTTCAGCTTGCGGGCAATCAGGCGACCAAGCTCGGCGTTCTCCTGGGGGGTGGTTCGCATCAGAGTTACGGTCGCGTTATGTTTGTAAAGCTTGCGCTGCTGAAACTTTTCCGGCACACTCTCGAACGGCCCGAAATTGACCATATCCAACGCTCCTAGCGACACGACTTGCGGCACTCCCTGCTTACCCGCCGCCTCTAATCGCTCCGGCCCGGCACTTAGCACCCCGCCAACCAGTTCGTCGGCCAGTTCGGTGGTCGTAATATCCAGCACCCCGGCCAAAAAGCCGCCCTTAACCAGAGCTTCCATTGATTGTCCGCCTGTGCCGGTAGCATGGAAGACCAGCACTTCATAACCCTGTTCTTCCAGCAACCGACGCGCCTCGGTTACGCTGGGAGTAGTTACACCAAACATGGTGGCCCCGATCAGGGGTTTGGCCTGGCTGGAGGACTGGCTGGTGCGACTGGCGGCATAGGCCCGCGCCATACCTGCAATCGCGGCGGCAGCGTTACCCAGAATTCGCTCCGAAATTCGGTTAATCCCGGCAATATCCACCACCGAATACATCATCGTGATGTCCACCGCCCCGACATAGGGGCGCGTATCGCCTGAAGCAACCGTTGATACCATCAGTTTTGGCACTCCAACCGGCAAAGCACGCATCGCACCGGTCGCCAGCGATGAACCACCCGACCCGCCTAACCCCAGAATACCGTCCAGGCGGCCTTGCTCGAACAACTGGCCGATAATCGCGGTCGCCCCGCTTGCCATCGTCTCGACGGCCACGCCTCGGTCGCCCGCCTCGGCTAAAGCGGTTACGTCCGCACCAACGGCTTGAGCCACGTCTTCCCGGCGGATGTCTGGCTGTACCTGGGGCGGCCCCATAATTCCGGCATCCACCAGAATAACCTCGCAACCCTCGGCCTGTATCCGGTCACGCATAAAACGGTATTCAATTCCTTTGGTGTCCAGCGTTCCCAGCAGTACAACAGTCGGCATATAGAATTATCCTATCCACTTTATCTTCTCTGATTTACTAAAAGGCGGCGACAAACGACCCGACCGGGCTTCAAGCCACGCTGGTATTTACCCCCAGATAGTGGCTCTGGTTTTCTTCGTCGGCGAGTAGCGCGGCGGACGAAGTTTCCAGGGCAATCCGGCCATTCACCACAATCAGCAATCGGTCAGTCAGGGCGGTCGCCACCGCCAGCTTTTGTTCGACCCCCAGCAGGCCAATGCCTTCCGCCGAGAGTTGTTTAAGTGTTTCGAGCAGCTGGTCTACAATTACGGGAGCCAGCCCTTCAGATGGTTCATCCATTATAATCAACCGGGCATTGATTAGTAAAGCCCGTCCGATAGCCAGGATTTGTTGCGGGAGTATTGTCAGGTTGAGTAAGGGGGGAAGGGCGAAAGGTGAGATAGTGATCCAAAATTCTAATAAACTTTATGAGAAATGAAAGCAGTACAGCCTTGTGAAACCCAAACCGACCAAACCCCAAAAAATAAAGGTCGCGCCTTCTTACAAAGACCACCGCTTTCGCATCTAACAATTGCTCTTGCGATACATTTACATCATGGGAGTGTGGTGGGTGACCGTAATACGCCCCTGAATGTGGATAGCACTCCTGTTTTTGCCCCAGTTTGGCAGTATGTGGCCTTTGACCCTATTCATGCTAAGGCGGATTATATGAGCAAGGTTACGCTTTGTGGCCGATGCTGGTTTCAACGACCACAAGATTTTCGAGCTGAGCGTGGCCGGGTCGCGACAACCGGTAATGGTGCGTTCGTCAATTCTGGCCCATTATTTAGTTGTTACATCATCTTAGTGCAGATGATCGTCGCGGTGAGGATGAAAATGCTCGTGAACCTGACGATGCTCATGCGGATGCACATGTTCGGCAGGCGTGGCAACGATTTCGCCCGGTAGAAGGCTGCTGACCAGGGCCGGACTGCCGGGGCCGTCCAGTTGACGCAGCGACGCTCTATCGGCAAAGCGGCCTTTGATATTGCCAAAGGAAAGCACCACTACGAAAAGTATAGCGGCGGTTATAACAATCGAGGCTCCGCTCGAAACATCTATCTCGTAGCTAAGGTAAATCCCCACCACCGAAGAAAGCACGCCCAGCAAGACCGAGTACAGCACCATCCGATGAAAATTATCGGTCAGCAAGCGGGCAATCGTGGGAGGAATGATCAGCGAAGCAGCAATCAAGGTTACGCCCAGAATTTGCATCGAAACGATAATAGTCGCGGCCAGGGTCAGCGAGAAGAAGGTATCTATCCAGCGCGTGCGTACTCCGTAGACCGGGGCGACTTCCGAGTCGAAAGTGCTAAAGAGCAATTGCTTGTAGATAAAGAAGATCACAACGCTGACGGCCAGAGCGACCCCGATAATAGCCCACAGGTCGCCGTCTTTGATCCCCAGAATATTACCAAACAGGGCCGCGTCGAAGTTCTTGGTAAAGCTCCGAGCTCTACTGATGATCGCTACGCCGACCGCAAAAGAGGCGGTAGTGACGATGCCGATAGCGGCATCGGTTGTTACTTTGCGTTTGCGGGCGACGCCATCAATGATCAAGGCACTCAAAAAGCCCCAGGCTCCCGCGCCCAGGTAGAAATTGAGGGATAGCACGTAGCTGACGACCGCCCCACCAAAAATCGAGTGAGAAAGGCCATGCCCGATATAGCTCATGCGGCGCAGCACCACGTACACCCCGATCAACCCGCACAGTCCGCCCACCAGAACCGCCGCCAGCAAAGCTTTATTAAAAAACTCGAACTGGAAGGGCTGAAGTAGATGGTCAATAAAATCGTTCATATTTTTGTCAATCTCTCTAATCTAGCGGCTTTTTAGCTGGCTGTCCGAGCCGCCGTCGGCACTCGCGTTCAGCCCGGCTTGCAAGTCAGGAGCGGGGCTGAGCGGGGTCAGTTTCTTTAAATTCTTGAACAGGGCCGGGTCGTCCCCGATCAACAACATCCCATCTTGTTTTACTACCCGCATGCCGGGGCCGTAAGTCTGACTCAGTACTTCTTCGGTAAAAACCGCTTCCGGCTCACCCTCGGCGATAATCTGGCGATTGAGGCAGACTACTTTAGGTAAATGAGCCGCGACGGAGTTCAGGTCGTGAGTGGTCAAAACAATTGTGACCCCGCTCTGATTTATCTCGGCCAGCAGCGTAAGCACATCGTTACGCGTCCGAATGTCCACTCCGCTAGTCGGTTCGTCCAGGAGCAACAGGCGGGGATTGCTGATCAGGGCGCGGGCTAAAAACACGCGCTGCTGCTGTCCGCCGGAAAGGGCACGGATATGCCGCCCGGCCAGACCGCCCAAACCCAGGCGTTCCAGCGTTTCTACTACCACCGCTTTATCCTGGCGGCTGGCCCAGGGTAGCAGACTCATTTCGCGCATGCGGCCCATCAGCACTACTTGCTCGACAGTCACGGGAAAATTCCAGTCTACCGTTTCAAGTTGCGGCACATAACCCAGGCTGCGGGGCAACTGGCCTCGCTCAAGGAGTTTACCGCCTATGCGCACTTTGCCTCTAACCGGGACAGTCGTACCCAGGAGGGTGCGTAACAGGGTGGTCTTGCCGCTCCCGCTCGGTCCGACCAGGCCGACAAATTCACCGGCCTGGATATTAAGGTTAATCTTATCCAGGACAAGCTGTGGCCCATAGCTACAGCTAACTTCTTCTAATTCTACAATTGGGATTGCCAAGTGCTACCTCTTCTGGTCTCAAGTTCTGTTGCGTGCAGTCTTTAATACAAGCTTTTCCAACTAACTGTTATAGCGGTTCTGGCCTGTTTTAGGCAGACCGGAACTACACGCTTCACAACGATGAGCTACTTCTGATAAGTGTCGTCGGGGGTTACGTTCTTGAGAGCATCCACATTGCCGCCTAACGCCACCAGCATAATGTTCATATCTTCCAGTAACATCCCGACGTAGGTGTGTTCGGCAGAACCGATCTTGCCGGGCGGTTCGTCATCGCGCAACTGGTCAATATATTTCGCGCCGCTTTCCTTCGCAATCTGCTCCAGTACCGGGCTGGGGAATACTTCCGAGCCAAAGATAGCTTTGACCTTTTCCTGTTTGATCTGAGTGATCAGGTCGCCGATCTCTTTGGCACTCGGTTCTTTGAAGTCGGAAGGCTGGATCGCGCCGATTACCTTCCAGTTGTACTCTCGCGCCCAATACGCCCAGCTATCGTGGTAAGTCAACAAACGACGCTGTTCGGCGGGTACTGTCTGGGAGGCAACTTTGATGCCATCAGACAGAGCCTGGAGTTTGGTAGTAAAAGCGGCCAGGTTCTTATCGTAGTAGTCTTTGCTGGCGGCATCCATCTTGACCAGTTGGGCGTGCGTTACTTTGGCGTAATTCAGGGCGTACTTGGGGTTCATCCACAGGTGAGGGTTGGGGTCGCCTTTGTCTTTGGGAAAGCTAAAATCGAACAGCCAATCTTGCTCGGTAATCGTGTTTTCGCCAAGCTGCAAGATCGTGGTTTCTTTTTTCTTGGCCGAGTTTGCCAATCTCAAAGTCGGGTCTTCCAGGTGCAAACCATTGACAATAATCAGATCAGCCTCGGCCATGTACTTCGAGTCGGAAGGGGCCGGTTCAAAGGTGTGGCTATCTACACCGTCCGGGATCAGCCCGTGAATATCTATCCGGTTGCCGCCGATGTTCTGGACAATATTGGTAATGGGAGCTACCGTGGTGACAACTTTGAACTTCTTATTTGCGCCGGTTCCCCCTGCCGCACTGGTCGAGCTTGAGGCGGTAGTAGTAGAAGTAGCGGTGGCATCGCCACAGGCGACCAGAACGAGAGCCGCCAGCAGCATGCACAGAACGAGAGCTGAGCCAGTTTTAAGTGGTCTTAAATTAGACATATTATTTCCCTCCGAAGGTGATCAAGTTTGCTGCTAATTGATGCTATGCTTAATTGCCTCAAGTTGCAATACATAATAACATATATCTACTGCCGTTTCCTTTCAGTTAGCCCCAATCGCGTTAAGATTTGGGGTTAAAAAGAGTTGTTCACCGCCCACGCTTTTAACTGACTTCAAAATGAGAGTATTTTGTGTTCAGGCTACCACCGCCACAGGCTATTTCAGTTGACAAAAATGAAGCTAGCTACTAACATGCACTCATCTATTTGAATAGTTATTCAAATAGATAGTCAGTTGTATTACAGGTTACAAGAAGCGAAAAAGCCATATGCTAAAACATCAGGTTCCGATAGAAGTTGATAAAGTTAAAATAACATCGCCTGCCCAAATTCGCTCGGCTCTGCCAGACGACGACCAGATGTTGCAAATCGCCCGTAATTTTCAAGCTCTGTCGGACCCGACGCGCTGTAAAATTGTCCTGGCTCTGACCCGTTACGAGCTGAAAGTGACTGACCTGGCAAGTGTGGTTGGTGCTTCGACCTCGCTGGTATCGCATCACCTCAAGGGCCTAAAAGACATCAGGCTCGTCAAGTTCCGCCGGGATGGAAATAGCATTTATTACTCGATAGACGATGCCCACGTCGGCAATCTTTTCCACGAAATTTTAGCTCACCTCGAACACGTTTACCGTAATCTGCCCGACCACCGGCCCCAGCTAGGGCTTATCACCGGAGTAACCGCTATTGACACCCTCCAGGGAGCCGTCCAGATGCCTAAAAGTAATTAGAAGAGAAGTTAGAATGCGCTTGTACAATACCCTCACCCGTGAGAAAAAGGAAATCCAACCCCTTGAACCGGGTCATTTCAAAATCTATAGCTGTGGCCCGACCGTCTACCGCTTTATACACATCGGCAATTTGCGGACTTTTTGTGCCGCCGATTGGTTGCGCCGCGCTCTGATGCACCAGGGCTACTCCGTAACACACGTCAAGAACATTACTGATGTAGGCCATATGCGAGTAGAATTGCTCGACCAGGGCGAAGATAAGTTGATCGCCCAGGCCCGCAAAGAGGGCAAGACCAGTGCCGAAATTGCCGTATTTTATACCGAGGCTTTCCTGACCGACGAGGCTAAGCTTAACATTTTGCCGGCCCAGGTTTTTCCTCGCGCCACCCAACACATCCCCGAAATGCTAGAAATTGTACAAAATCTGGTAGGAAAAGGGATCGCCTACGAAGTCGAGGGAGATGTATTCTTCGACATCAAAGCCTTTCCGGGCTATGGCAAACTAAGCGGCAATCTGCTGGAAGGTTTGATGGAAGGAGCGCGGGATACCGTAGATACGCGCCGCCGCAACCCCGAAGATTTTCCACTCTGGAAAAAAGCCGAACCGGGTCGGGAAATGACCTGGGATAGTCCGTGGGGCCGCGGATTTCCCGGCTGGCACATCGAGTGCAGCGCGATGTCCATTAAATATCTCGGTCGGCAGTTTGATATTCACACCGGCGGGGTGGACAATATCTTCCCTCACCACGAGGACGAACTGGCTCAAAGCGAGTCTTTTACCGGCCAGCCGTTTGTCAATTGCTGGATGCACGCTCAACATCTCCTGGCCGATGGCCTTAAAATGGCTAAATCTACCGGTAACGCCTACACTCTGGCCGAAGTAGAGGCTCTGGGCTTCGAGCCGCTGGCCTTGCGCTATTTTTACACTACCGCCCACTACCGCAGCCGGATTAACTTCACCTTTACGGCCCTGCGTGCGGCCCAGATCAGCCTCCAACGGCTACGCAACCGTCTGGTAAATCTTTCCGAGCAGGTTGACCAGGACGAGGATGCTAAGCCCCCGGAGAGGCACGAACACGAAGTCAGCCAGTGGCAGACGATTTTTTGGGAAGCTATCGAGGATGACCTGAATTTACCCAGAGCTATGGCGACCCTCTGGCAGATGCTACGCCAACCGGACGAATTGCTAAGCCCGGCGGCCAAATTGCAGTTATTTTTAGATTGGGATAAAGCTGTGCTGGGTTTTGGCCTGGAAGCTTATTTGCAGAGCCGCGCCTGGCTCAGCCAAACCGATTCTAAAGTGTGTCTATCCACCGTAAAACCTGAAATTCGGGGAGCGGTGAGGGAGCGAGAAAGCTTCCGCAAAGCACGGGATTACCGCACGGCGGATATTGTACGTCGCCGCCTGGCGCGTCAGGGTTATACGGTGCGCGATAGCGGGCGCGGGCCGGTGGTGTTGCCGCGCAATCCCGTCGAAGATTTTCAGGCGATCAGTGCTTCGGCTGCCGGGCCAAAATATGGCCTCGACCAGCCTGATTTGTATGAGTTTTCGGTGGGTTTACTGGCTCAGAACAGCCGGAGCGACCTGGAACGCTGCTTGCAAAGCGTGTTGAAACATAGCTACGGGCGCAAGCTGGAACTGGTGATCATTGATAACGGTTCGACCGACGATACGCTGCCTTACTTGCGCGGGTTAGCCGCTAACGGTCTGCGCGACAAAGATTTTGGCTTGCAGGTGATTTTTGCCGACCATAATCTAGGCTTTGCCGCCGGACGCAACGTGACGACCCAGGCCAGCCGAGGCCGCTTCGTGGTGATGCTGGATACTTCTATCGAGCTAAACGGCGACATCTGGACCGAGCTAGAGCGTACCTTGAGCGATCCGGCGGTAGGATTGGCCGGGCCGTATGGCCTGGTGACGACCGATCTGCGTGAGTTTGAGGAAGCGACCGGGCCAGCCTTCGCTAGCGATAGCGGGCCGGACGAACCTTCTCCAACTCTGGAAGTAGATGCTATCGAGGGCTATTTGTTCGCTTTCCGGCGCGAACTCTGGTCGCAGGTCGGGCCGATTGACGAAAAATTTCGGTTCTACCGCCTGATGGACATTTATTTAAGCTTCTTCTTTAAGACGGCGGGTTTGCGGGTGGTAGCGACACCGGGCGTCGCTCAAAATCTGATCAAGCATCCTCATCTCGAATGGTACAGCCTTTCGGAAGAGGAACAACGCACCAGGAGCAAGAAGAATTTTGATTTGCTGCGGGCCAGGTGGCACCACGCCCAGAGCATGCTGGTGGCTAATTTCAAGCCTCAAAATCGCTGGGGCCACGATGCAGTGGGCCACCTGGCGGGACAGCACACCCATACCCCGGACGATTTACCGTCGCCAGGGGAGCCGCATGTGCATTCTCACCAGCACTGGCCCGATCACGACCATAACCATGTGCATTACCATAATAGCACTGGTAAAAACGAAAGAAATGAAAGAGGGGAGAGCTAGTTTAGCGATGCTCAAAGTTTTGTTTTATCGGCCTCGTCCTGCTTCCGGCCCGGATACCGGCCCAGAAAAACTGCTGGCCTACCTGGACAGTACCAACCGTTTTCAACTTGAAGTGCGGGACGAGCCGCCTAGCCCGGCTTATTTTGCCGACTTCGATGTTGTAGTGTTAGGGGCGGCTTTTCCTTTGATCTCGACCGAGGAAGCCCGCTTGCTGGCCGATTACGTCCAGCAAGGCGGCGGGCTGGTTTGCCTGGGCGAGAGTGCTGATTCCTGGGGGGAACACGAACTCTTGCAGACCACTTTCGGCCTGGGTGGGGGACGTAACCGCACCGAGCGAACCGAGTTGATCGTGCGCGTTCCAGCTCTTTCCGATCACCCGGTTACGCGCCGCCTGGCGGCAGGTGATGCTCACGACCATTACGCCGGGCTAGACCGCGATACCGCTTTTGCTCTGAGCGATAGCTTTTGCCCGGCGGCAACCTCTAACCTGGCCGGGTTAGACCGGCAAGTGCTGTTGCTGGTTAGCTGGCGCGGCGAACGCCTTCCGGCGGCCTGGTTACAGTCCTATGGCCGGGGCTACCTTTTTTACACCGGCTTGGGCGCGGCCTTGCCCGGCTGGGCGCATCCGGCTTTTCAGCAAATCCTCTATCGGGCGATTTGTTATACCGGGGGCGAACTACGCCAGGAAGCCCGCCCGGTGCGGGTAGCGATGGTGGGTTACGGCGCGATTGGATTTGAACACGGCACGGCGGTTAGCGTGGTGCCAGGTCTGGAATTTGCCGCCGTCTGCGACCGCAATCCGGCCCGCCTGGAAGAGGCCCGCCGCGCTTTCGAGGGCGTCAAACTTTACCAGGATTATTCCGAGGTGCTGCGAGACCCTCAAATTGATTTAGCGATTATTTCGACGCCGCCTAATTTGCACGCGCCGATGGCTCTGGAACTATTGGAAGCCGGTAAGCATGTGGTGGTGGAGAAACCTTTCTGCCTGACGGTGCGCGAAGCCGACGCTATGCTAGAAAAAGCCCGCCAGGTCGGACGCATGCTTTCGGTTTATCAATGTCGTCGCTGGGACCCCGATTACCTGGCAATCAAAGGAGCAGTCGAGGCCGGAATGATCGGCGACCTTTTTCACGTCGAAACTTTTATCGGGGGCTTTAGCCACCCCTGTGATTACTGGCACTCGCATGCGCCGGTTTCGGGTGGAGTTTTTTACGACTGGGGTTCGCATTATCTGGACTGGATTTTGGGCCTGATGCCCGGTCAGATTGCGGGCGTGAGTGGGTCGGCCCACAAGCGGGTCTGGCACGATGTCACCAACGAAGACCAGGCTAAAGTGGTGATCCGCTACGAGGGCGGACAGGAAGCCGAATTTATTCACAGCGATATTGCGGCTGCCCTCAAGCCCAAATGGTATATCCTGGGTACAAAAGGGGCAATTGTAGCCCACTGGCGCGAGGAAACCGTTACAACCAGGCGGTGGAGCGGCGATTTGATCGAGGAACGTCTGGCTCCTTCGGAGGCTTTGCCGCGCCTGACTGCGCATGTTCGGCAAGAAGACGGTTTGATCCACACCCAGGACCTGACTTTGCCGCCCGCGCCAGTCTTTCCTTTCCACCGCAACCTGGCAAACCATCTGCTTCTGGGTGAACCCCTGGCCGTGCGCCCGGAACAGGCTCGCCGCAACATTGCGGTGATGGAAGCGGCCCGGCGTTCGGCCTTCGAGGATGGTCAGTTTATCTCGCTGGAAAGCTACGAATTTAGCAGTACGATCTAAAACAAACCTGGCCTGAAACTGTCCTTTTTGGTTATTCAGAGCCGGGCGAAGAAGCTTCTCGACAAGGTTGCTTCTTACTTCAAGATGCCGTGCAGCACGAGATCAATAACGTGCTGCTTGCGCTTTTCGAGGAAGCCGGGGTCGGTGGCATCCAGGCCCATTGGTTGCACGAAAATCTGGTTGTGGGCCAGGGGAAACCAGCACAGCGCAACGATACTTAGCAGCAACTGGTCGGGGTCTAGCTGCCGCACCGCTTCGTTTTTCAGGTCGGAATTAATCATATCCAACCCTTCTTTAAGCACCGCTAGAAAGCTGCTGCGTTCTTTCAAAAACCGGCCCTGATTAAGCGATTCGCGCTCTATCAGGCGGATAAAGGTAGGACGAGACGCCAGCAAATCAATAAAATTGCTGACTGCCCCGGCAATGACCATTTCCGGGCTGGCTTTTACATCGGCCAGTTGCGGGCGCAAATCGCTGATAATGCGTTGCTCCGCTTGCATCAGACGATCTAAAACGGCGGTGTAAAGCTGCTCTTTTGACCCAAAGAAGTAGCCCGGTGTTCCGCGAGAGACTCCGGCAGCCTGTCCAATCTCCTGTAGACTGGTTTCCTCATAACCTTTCTGGGCAAAAAGGGTTTCCGCCGCCTCCAAAATAGCCTCGCGTGTTCGCGCCGGGTCACGCATTTTAGGGTTCTCGCTCATCAGTCTAAATAAACCTCGCTATACTTACCTTTAGTCCGGCAAGTATAGCTCGAAACCTGATAATCCACAAAACAAGCGAATTAATCTTGATGATCAGAAATAGTTTAATCAGCTTTTATTTTTACTTTTTGCCTAGTTTTCAGGGAGTATTACCGTAGTACCGAGGACTTGATTGAGCGCACCAGCGGTTTCTTTTAGCTCGGCTACGACTGCTTCGATTTGCTGCGCAGAATTGGCCGATTGGTGGGTGACTATCTCGATTTCCTGCATCAGTTCCAAAATTTGCTGGCTGCTGATTTGCTGATGGTGCGTTTTGTGGCTGGTTTGTTCCATCAGTTGAGCTATCTGGCCGATGCCGGTCAGGATTTGTAGATTGTCGTAGATCGCTTCCTGGGCTTTTTGCACACTTGTTTCGGCTTCGTGCGCACCGGCCTCGCTAACCAGCATCGTCAGGCGGCCACTGCTCTGCACCGCGTTGATTAAATCGGCCACCTGTTTGGCCGAAAGCTGCGATTCTTCAGCCAGCGCACGTACTTCCTGGGCTACGATGCTAAAACGGCGTCCGTAGCGGCCTGCCCCGGCGGCTTCGATGGTCGCATTGAGGGCTAAAAGCCGCACTTCCTCGGCCAGTTCCCGCATAATCACGGCCACCTGGCGGATGCGGTCAATCTGCTGGTTCAAGCTGCCCACGCTGCTGGTAATGTTAACAATGCGGGTTTCGATATTGGAAATTATTTGAATTGTGTTGCCGACGTTATCGCGGACTTTATCGGTACTGGCCGAAATCTCCCCGGTTAGCAAGGCTCCCTGTTCGGCGTTAGAAGCTAGATTAGCAGCAGTCTGGCTCAAACCGGCCAGGGCATTTACTGCTTTAGCGACGGCAATAGCCTGGCGTTGCGACCCGGAGGTTTGGGCGAGACTGACTTCGTAAAGTTGGTTCGCCAGCACCCGAATCTGCCGGGCGATTTGTTCTTCCAGGCTTAATTTGGCTTCTAGCTGTTTGAGCGTATCCTGTAGTTGGTCGGCTTCGGTTTCCAGGCGTTTAAGCGTTTTAAGGGCAAAACGATTGACCGCGATAGGTAGCGGCAAGAGCAGACAAATCAGGGGAGATTCGAGCCATACCACGGCCATCACCAGACCGATTGCGGGCAAAGTCAGGTCGTATAGCAGACTATTACGATTGATACTGCGCCATACCTGCAAAAAAGGACTGCCCGTACTGAGAGATATTACCAGATCAACTAGAGCAATATCCAGAATGTAATAAACTATAATCACTAGAGCTATACTTAGTAATATTTCCTGGTGCTGTTGCACCTGGCGGATGTCGGCCCACTTGCCGAGTAGAGCTACCAGGATCGCCGGGACGCCCGTAATTATTACGTGGTGAGCAATATTAAAGAAAGCTTTGTACCAGGCGTATTTGTTTATAATCTGGTCAACCACAATAGAAATAAAGGCCACTAAAACTACTGCCGGAGGAGGCAAAAGAAAGATAACAGCGATGTGGATAGCGGGGTGGGCACTGACCGTATAGCCTTGCGCCAGTACCAGGTCGTAGCCTTCGGCTAATGTAGCGATCAGAACAAAAATAGCAATATCGCGGTACAAGGAGGGAGTATTTTCGCCGAATCTCAGACTTAGTAAAGCTACCAGCAAAGCTAAAGCGATAGTAAGGCCTATGTAAATAGAGAGCGGGTATCGGGTCGTGTTCTTTTTTTCTTCCATTGCCAGTGCTATTTACCCTGTAGAATTAGTTTTTGAAACGAGGGCTTCGACCGCTTCAGCTTCTTCAGGCTCCGTTTTTGTTTCAGCACTATTATAATAACCCACCATAACACGAGTTACAAACCAGGCCAAACCCAGGCTTATACATACATCACCGATAGAATAAACGTTGCCGTTGAGCAGCAAGACTGGCACATAAATAACATCGCCCAGCCAGCTCAAATTGCTATTGTCGTTCAGGGGATGTCGGTAGGAAAGCTGAGCATGAGAGGTAAACTCGGTGCGTAATTCGCTCACGCTTTGACCACTGACCACTGAAAGTTTATCGAGGTCTACCGGAATTGTTCCGCTATTGACCGCAATTACCAGCAAGTTCAGGAGCGTTCCAACAATAATCAGCCGAAAGCTCCAGCCTAGCCGCCAGTTATAAAAAAGGCCTAACAGTAGCAGGTCAATCGAAATTATATAAAGGAGCGCACCATTGTCTATAATCCAGGGTAGTTTACTAACGGGCGAAGCCAACAAGATCAGTTGGGCGGCAAAGCTAATCAGGACAAGGTAGAAAGCCTTGAACTTTAGCTCGGCTAGATTTACAAAACTACCTCTTAATATTAGACCGAGCAGAACGCCTACTAGAATGCCCAATAATAACATTGTGCTTACGCCTTATCTACCTTTGCACTCATTTGATTGTCAACAATATCTGTAACTATTGAGCCTGTCACGTCTTATGGCTGTGACAAAACACGCCAACCGAAGCTAGCTGAAGACTTACCAGTATACTAACTCTAAGCTTTTTTAATTCTAATCTAAGCTAATTTAGCAGTTTGAGCCAGGCGGTAGATATCTCTAGCAATACACGCTTACACACGAATCAAAAGGCGAGCAGTTTAAATAGAATAAGTAGATGCCAGGCTCTCAACAAATTTTCCGAGAATTTGCTAAAAGAGTTAAGAGGGTGTATTTAGATTTACACCCTCTTAAAAGCTCCCTAAAAAGTTAGAACTAGCTCCACTTCGCAGCACCAGCAGCCATCGCAAGAGCGGTTAGCGCACCGGCGGCACTCAAAGCCCGGAACCAGCGGTACTTCCACTTGGTTGTCCATTTGATTTGCATGAAAAATCACCTCCTCCTGGCCTCAGTCAGGCAGTTTAACGAAAACAAGATATAGAGATAATTGAGATATACTATATAATAGAATACAATCACTTGGTTTACAAGAGGTTTTGACTTTGTAAACCAAAATCGATAAGGAACCTTTTAAGTTGCCTCATTCATAAACCGGAGCTATTAGCAGCCACATGTTAAATGTTTCAACTCTGTAACATAAAATGTGCTATTGCTATTGTAACGTTCTATTAAAAAAAAACAAGACCACTCGCTCCTAACTTTTGGGCCTCCTAAAGGTACTACCCTTAACCAGTACCGCCTGGAGATAAAAAGTCAGGAGTAACCCCTGGTAAACGGCCCACTTTAAGCCGGGGGAAAGGAAGCCGAATAGAATTTCAGGTAATCGGGAACGTGCGCGGCCCAGTATTCGCCCTCGTGACCGCCCGGCCAGGAATTCCAGACCGGGGTCAGGCCGCGCTGTTGCAATACCTGGCGTAACTCGTTGAGGCGGGGTTGCCACTCGGTATCGCTCTGGCCCAGGTCGAGCGCAATTTTGTAGCCGTCCAGCTTTTTGACGCGGGCCAGCGATACCGGGTCAATCGTGGCGTAATAAGCCGCGTCGCCCCAATAATCGGGAGCCTGTTCTTTCGTGCGCAGGGTCGGACTGTGCGCTCCCAGGATGCTAAAGACCTGCGGAAAGTTAAAGCCAATTTGCAAGGCACCGTGTGCGCCCATCGAAAGACCGCCAATCGCCCGGTGAGGTGCATCGGCAAGAGTGCGGTAGGTTGCGTCAATCTGGCCTACCACGTCGAGGGCTACATAGTCGGCCCAGCGTGGCCCGCAGTTAGCGTGGTTCAGCCAGTAAGCTTGCTCTCCGAGCGGCAACACGATAATCATCGGCCTGATCGTGCCGTCGCTGATCATATTATCGGCCCAACCCTCGACGCCGTACCAATCCCATTCCAGGTAAGTGCCACTAAAACCATGCAGCATATAGAGGACAGGGTATTTCTGGGTGCTTCGAGCGTAGTCCGGCGGCAGATAAACCCGGTATTGGAGTGTGCGACCGAGTGCCGGGCTATAGAACATGGTATCGTAGACGGTTCCTTTGCCTTTGAATTGCACCGGGGTAGTGGAAGGGGCCGGAAGCGGGGTGGGTGGAGTGGGTTGGTTGTCGCAACCGACCGAC
Organism: Chloroflexia bacterium; assembly: GCA_038206175.1. GTDB lineage: Bacteria > Chloroflexota > Chloroflexia > Chloroheliales > Chloroheliaceae > 54-19. Next base: position 24,423 of record JBBRBE010000015.1, on the reverse strand, counting down.
CCGTACCGCCAGCGAAAATAGTGCTGCCCGACGTTACCCATTTCAACCTTGAAACCGTCCGGGTTAGCCGGAGTATAAGTCAGGACGCGCCGCTCGAAAAGCTGCACCATCACGTCCCGTTCCGTCCCGCCGACGACGGCTCGCGTCCAGTACGGCTCGGTCAAGGGCCGTCCCAGGATGTAGAGTGGCTGGTCGTAAAAAATCGAGGCTTGCCCGAAACGCTGGCCGTCCCAGACGGTACCACGCGCATTGCCAAAATTCACAAAGACATCGGCGACATTGTGGCGGCTCAGGCTGTCATAAGCCGCCAGCGTGTGTTCTTCGGGTGGGCCAAAAGTGGCGAGCTGACCGGCAGCGTCAATCCGGCGGGCGATCAGGCTGCCAGGGGCGGCGTCCTGGCCTCGGTCGGGCGAAACCAGGTCGTGAAAGCTGGCGTAGGTCGGCGCAACTGCGTTTCCTCCGCCTTCGTTCGAGTCGCCCGCGACCTGGATGGTGCTGGGTTGGAGCATTACGAAAGTCTGGTCGCCGTCCTGCCGTTGCCCGCTCACGAGTTCTTTGACCAGTAGGCCGGTCGTAACAAAAAAGAGGTCGTTCGGGTTGCCGCCGGGGTCGTTGATTTCCATGCGGGCTTTATCGAAATACTGCACTTTGCGCGGCTTGCCATTGTACTGCTCGACGCTGGTACTGCTTGCTCCCGGCGCAAGCGGCCCCCAGGTGTAACCCCGGCCTAACCCGGCAATCTCTTCTACCGGCTTATCTACCCGGTTCCAGACGCTGGCAAAGCCCGGCTCGTTGAAAATGATCCCGGCAGCCTGGCCTGGCACAGCCTGGAGCAAGCCTGTCAATAAAGCCACAACTACAAATAAAACTCGTCCTCGTTTCTGCATCGCTCTTTCCTCTGCTCTGACCTTTCCCGGTAATTTATTTTCGAGATTAGCTTGTAGCATAAGTTTATCCAGCTTTTGTAAAATCCAGGCTAACACAGGGTCAAGTTATGCGCAGAAATAACCGTCGTAAGTAAAATTTCCTGGGTGCCTTCAAACATAACTTCAAACATAACCATAGTAAATTTGACAGATACAGGACAATTCGTTAGTATGATCCCAGTAGCAGTTAGAGTGTTATTTTTTACAAGTCATTTCACACTTTGGATTTAGCTCTTAAGGATTTACTAAATACCGAAGTGCCGGGCAAAAAAGTTAAGCGACCCAGCAAATTACGGGCAGGTACAAAGCTTTATTTATTAAATAAAACTTTGCAATTGCCCGTCAACCTTACCCAATTTACCTTCTTTTAGCAACGTACCGTGGCAAAATTTACTTAAGGCTTTCATAGACGTACCTGGTTACTGATTTTGCAGCGTCCAGTGGGTTAAGCTTGTTTCCTGCGGCTTGGTTCGTTCGAGTTAACCTAAACGAATGTGTTCTCACATAATTTTGCAGGTGATTGATGAGTGTAGATCAGAGCGTAATTGTTATGGGTGGTGGTCCCGCTGGTCTTGCGGCCAGCCACAGACTGAGCCAGAATAACGTAGCAGTTAAAGTTATTGAGAAAGATGGACAGGTTGGAGGTTTAGCCCGCACTATAGTAGATGGAGAATTCCGCTTTGATATTGGCGGGCATCGCTGGTTCACCAAGAACGACGAACTAAACCAGTTCCTGGTAGATTTAATGGCGGACGAATTAGTGCTGGTTAACCGCATCAGCCGTATATTTTTCAACGACTCCTACATCGAATATCCTCTACGCCTGACCGATGTGATGAATCGGGTAAACCCGCTTACTGGCACCAAAGCTGTAGGCGATTTTTTATTGGCTAAAGCTCGTAACAAGTTCAAGACGCAACCTTCCCTCTCGATGGAAGATGCTTACATTGATCAGTTTGGCCGTACTCTGTACGAAATGTTCTTCAAGCGATACTCCGAGAAAGTCTGGGGTGACGATTGCAGCAATCTTTCGGGAGATTGGGTTAGCCAGCGTACCAAAGGTTTATCGCTGCTGACCGCTATTAAAGACGCCGTTGTTCATAAAGATGGCAAAGTAGAAAGCCTGATCGAGCGATTCATGTACCCGGCTTTAGGTTTTGGGCGCATTTCCGAGCGCATGGCCGAAAGTGTGGAGACTACTAAACACAGCCGACTTGAATTGGGGGCATACATAGTAGCCGTGCAGCACCAGAACGGACGAATAAAATCTGTCACCTGGCAACGCGACGGACATACCTTTGTAGAAGAGGCCGATCAGTTTATCTCTTCTATACCCATGACCGAACTATTACGCATTTTGCAGCCTGCGCCACCGGCCCACCTGCTCGAAGCCGCTCAGGAGCTTAACTACCGCGACATTATAACGGTTAATCTGATGTTCAACCGGCAGCAAATCAGCCTGGATACCTGGGTGTATGTCCACGAACCGGATATTAAATTTGCCCGCTTTCACGAACCGCGCAACTGGAGTCCGGCAATGGCTCCTGACGGTAAAACTTCGGTGGTGCTGGAGTATTTTTGCAACCAGGGCGACGATATTTGGAGCATGAGTGACGCTGATTTGTGCGAATTGTCGCTGCACTATATGTCCGACGTGCTGCACTTCGTAGAGCGAAACGAAAGTTTGGGTGGATTCGCCGTGCGTTGCCGGGATGCTTACCCGACTTATACGCTGGGCTATAAGGCGCGAGTTGAGGCCATCAAAACCTATTTGAAAAGCTTTTCTAACCTGCAAATCGTCGGACGGGGCGGTACTTTTCGCTACAATAACAGCGACCACTCGATAGAAACCGGGTTGAAAGCAGCTTCTAATCTGCTGGGAGAGCAGCACGATCTTACGCTGGTGAACTCTTCCACGGATTATCTGGAAGAAAAGCGGGTGGGCAAAGCATGAGACAAAACCCGGTGTTGCTGCCCTGTTCCACCAAACCTGTCTTTTCAGTCATTATTCCAGTGCTGAACGGCGGGAAACTCTTTGAGCAATGTTTGCAAGCAATAGCGGCCTCCTCCTACCGCGATTTTGAATGTCTGGTGGTAGATGACGGGTCGAATGATGGCAGTGGAGCGGTGGCAGCGAAGTATGGAGCCACGGTGCTAAGTAGTGGAGGCCGGGCTTTTGGCCCGGCCCGCGCTCGTAACGTTGCCGCGCAGGTCGCGCAAGGTGAATGGCTTTTCTTTGTAGATGCCGATGTGCTGGTGCATCCAGATACTCTGGCTAAAGCCGCCGGGCTGATTGCCGACTCTTCTTGTGAAGCCTTTTTCGGCAGCTACGATAATCAACCCGGCAATCAAAGCTTTCTATCGCAGTACCGCAATCTGTTTCATCATTACACCCATCAGCAAGCAAGAACCCAGGCTTCGACTTTTTGGAGTGGTTGCGGCGGAGTCAAGCGCGAAGTATTCCTGGAATTAGGTGGTTTTAGCCAGAACTATCCCCGTCCTTCGATAGAAGATATTGAATTTGGCTACCGCCTGAACCGGGCCGGTTACACTATTCGGCTCGAAAAAGAGTTACTGGCTACTCACCTCAAACCCTGGCGGTTCAAGTCCATGTTGCGTACCGATATTCGGGATCGCGCTATCCCCTGGACCCGCTTGATTTTAAGTTCGGGCAAGCTACCCAATGACTTAAATGTAACGCTTGGCAGCCGATTCAGTATCGTGGCGGTTGCCTTACTGGGCCTGACTCTCCTGACAAGTCTGTGGTGGGTTTGGGCCAGCCTGGTGTCAATAGCGGTGGCTGTTTTTCTTTTCGTGATCAACTGGCAGGTCTACCGCTTTTTTGCTCGGCAAAAGGACTGGTGGTTTGCAGTGCGGGTAGTACCTTTTCATTGGCTGTATTATTTTTATAGTGGTTTGAGCTTCGGGCTAGGTCTGAGCCTTTTCCTGGTGCTGGACTATCCCCGGCTACGGCGCACCCCGAAAAATCAGCGCGGGGCTTCCGAAATAGCTCAAACTCCACAAATTCAACAAGAGGCTTTGGCAAATGAATGATTCAACAGACATTTTGAGTGGTCAAATCCAAAACCTGAACTTTGGCAAGTCGCGGGTTGCCCTCGTAATCGGTACAGACCGGCGGCAAAATATCGCCCAGGCCTTGCAACTGGTGGAGGACGATCTCGCCCCCAAAATTCACGGTCGCGTCTTGATCAAACCTAATCTCGTCTCCCACAAGCGGCAGTTGCCCTCCACCCATGTAGAGGCTCTGCGGGCCGTCCTCGATACCGTCACCAAATATAAACCGCAGGACATCGTGATAGCCGAAGGAGCGCACGACGCGACGACCGGCTTTGCTCGTTTTGGTTATTTGCCCCTGGCCCAGGAGTATCCAGTGCGGTTTTTCGACCTTAACAAGCAAGAGACCGAGTGGGATACCATGACCGTGCAGAGTGTGAAAGGCGAACCCCTCCAAACTCGGATTAGCCGTCTGGTGCATCAGGCTGATTGCCGAATTTCGGTAGCTTTACCCAAAGTTCATACTACTGCTATCGTTACACTTAGCCTGAAAAATATGATGAGCAGCATCGCCGAGAAAGACCGCAATCAGATGCATGGTTACGGCGGCAGCGTGGATTACACCGGGATGCGAAAGCGCATAATCCAGCTACTTCGCGGCGATAGCCCGCTGATCAATCTTACGACCAAACTGCTCGGCTTTGCCAAAGAGTTCAAGCAGCGTGGTCGGCTTAAACCCGACGGCACTGCCGACCTGACTCCCCGCGAAGCCTGGTTCTTGGATAGCGTGCAGGCCATGAACCACAATCTGGTCGTGCTGGGCCGCAATTGCAAACCGCATATTGGCGTAGTTGACGGCTGGTGGGGAATGGATGGTGAAGGCCCGCGCCACGGTTTCAAGGTAAATTTGCATATGGCTGTTGCCAGTGCTGATTGTGTGGCGGCGGACGCGGTGGCCTCTAAGATTATGGGTTTTGAACCGATGGAAGTTGGCTACCTGTTCTACGCAAATGAAGCCGGGTTAGGGCGGGCCGACCTGAGCCAGATCGAGGTGCTGGGCGACTCGATTAGTTCGGTGGCGCGTCAGTTCAAACCAAATGCCAATTATTTTGTGCAAAGGCAGTGGCGTACCCGGCACGAGCAAGAGGTTAAAGCTGCTTTGGAGACGCCTGAACTGGTGGGCGTTGTGCCGGGGAAATGACGGGTCACTCGTTAGAGTTGCACACTCGATCACGTCCTTTCTACTGGCCCTGGCTAGCTCTACTTGCCGCCGGAGGATGCTGGCTCCTGGCGGTGTTCCTGCCTCAAAACTGGTTAGTCGCTCACCTGACCGGGCCACTGGCGGCCCGGTCGCGGGTAGCCGAGGGCGTCAGTTTTTGGCCCTTCTTTTTGAGCCTGGATGGTTTCTTATTGTTAGGGTTGGCTTTCTCACTCTGGCGACAAAACCGAACTTCTGGTTTTACCGCCCCATCTTCGTCACCTTTTAAGCCCCGTTTGTATCCACCCCAGCCAGCCACCGAAAAGGTGGGCCGGGAAGTTTACTGGTTAAGCCTGGCTCTGCTGGCCGTACTAACGCTGGCGACCGTCTTACGTTTTAGCGGGGCCGGTGGCGATTTGTGGCTGGACGAAACCGGGTCGCTGCCAACTGTCCGTCTGCCCGCTTACCAGCTTATTGCCACCTACCAGAGTCCTAACCAGCACGTGTTATACGCGCTCCTGGCCAATTTAAGTTCAACTCTGCTGGGCGAGAATAGCCTGACTTTGCGCTTGCCCGCTCTGCTCTTCGGCGTAGGCGGAGTGTGGGCCTTATACCGGCTAGGGCGAGTGCTAACCGGGCCAACCGAAGCGTTGCTGGCAAGCTTGCTCCTGGCCGTATCTTACCATCACATCTTTTTCTCCCAGGATGCGCGGGGCTATACCGCAATGGTTTGCCTCTCGCTCTTGACCAGTGCCTTATTCTTGCGAGCGGTAGAGACTAATCGGGCGGGTTTGTGGGTGGGCTACGCTGTATTAAGCGTGCTAAATGTGTACGTTCACATGTACGGTGCATTTGTAGTGGCCGGACACCTCACCGCTTACGGAGTGCTACTGCTGACCCAGCGGTTCCCCTGGTCGGCCACCTGGCCGCTAACACGCCGGTTGCTGCTGGCAACAGGGGCGATTGCGCTCGTTAGTTTGCAGCTTTATGTCCTCATTCTACCCCAGGTGCTAAATTATTTTGTGGTGAGTGAACGAAAGGGTATTGGTTTTGGCTACAGTAGCTCCACCGGGTTTTTAGCGGAAGTGGTGCGCGGCTTACAAATAGGTTTTGTGGGATTGGCGGGCCTGGCAATCCTGGGAATATTCGGTCTGGTGGGTTTGATCAGCTATCTTCGGCAGAGTCTTTTCAGTCTGGTGGCTTTGTTTGCCTGGATGGGCTTTCCGGTTTTATCGGTAGTCCTGTTGAAAATGGGGGTTTATCCCCGTTTCTTCTTGTTTGCCCTCCCGATTGGTCTGTTGCTGGTGGTGCGAGGAGTGCATTTGAGCCTGGATTGGTTGCTGGCCCGGTTGGGAGCCGTCAGGGGCGCGGCGGGCATTCAGGGCCAAAAAAGCCTGACGATCCGCAACTACGCCTGGGTTGGCGCGGTCGTCCTGGGAGCAGTCGTTTCAGCCTTTACCCTTGCGCCGCTTTATTCTACGCCCAAGCAGGATTTTAGCGGAGCTTTAGCCTACGCCGAGCAAGCCCGCCAACCAGGTGACACGGTTGTAGCGGTCAATATGGCCGGGCCGGTTTATCAAAACTATTACCGGCCCGACCTCAAAGCGGCCCAAGACGTGGACGACCTGACCGCTTTACGCCGCGAAGGTCACGCGCTATGGTTGATCTACATTTTCCCGGCGGATATGCAAGCCCGCTTTCCCGAACTCTACAGCCTGATTACCAGCCAGAGTCAACCGATCCGGCGTTTTCCAGGTCTGATCGGGGACGGCGAAATCTACCTCAACCGTATGGCACCCACTAATCCCTGATTTGCTGCTTTGCCGGGTTGAGCGGTCGGTTTTGATGGGAATGTGTTTTACGAAAATAGAGATTGTCTCACGGAAACAAGGAAAGCGATGTCTTCTAATAAAGTTGAACTCTCGGTAATAATTGCCAGTCTGGACGCCGCCGCCAGTCTGCCGCGTTGCCTACGCGCCTGGCAAGCCCAGGTCAATGCTCCCGGTATCGAATTGATTGTAGCGGTCGCGGATACGGACACGGTAGCCCTGGTCGAAGCGAGTTTTCCCGGTGTGCGCTTGCTGCAAGCTCCCTCCTCGGCCCTTATACCTGACCTGTGGGCGGCGGGCCTCAAAGAGGCTCAGGGTGAATGGCTGGCTCTTAGCACGGCGCACTGTCTGCCCGCTCAAACCTGGGCCGAGACTGCTTTGCAAATTCTGCGCGGAAGCGATTATGCCGCCGTCGGCGGCGCGATTGAAGCCTTACCGCCACTGGGAAAGCGCGATTGGGCGGTTTATTTTTTACGGTATAACCAGTATGGCTGGCCGTTCAAGGCTCATCTCGCCGCAGATTTGCCGGGCGATAACGTGCTGTACCGACGGGCTGCGCTCGCTCCTTATCTGGCAAAACTTGAAAGCGGCTTTTGGGAAAATGAAGTGCATCCGCAGATGCGGGCAAGCGGGGCCAAACTTTTTAGTACGCCCGACCTGATTATGTTTCATCAGGCCAGTCCTCCGGCCCTGGCGTTTTTCGGGCAGCGTTTCCGCCACGGACGACGCTTCGGCGCACACCGGGTCGCCCGAACTGGCACGCTGGGTCGCTTGAAATATCTGGCCCAATCCCCCCTGATCCCGCTTGCCTTCACCTACCGCATCACTCGCCGTACTCTCACGAAAGGCCGCTATCTGGGTCAATTCCTGCTCAGTTTGCCCCTCCTGCTCTTTTTTATACTAGGCTGGTGGAGTGGGGAAGTTTACGGCTATCTGGTCGGAGCGGAAAGCGCGATCAAAGCGGCCTCTCAAGAGGTAAGCCGCTTGCAGCCCGAATAATTCACGCGCTATGGCTACAATCAGCGTACTAATCGCCTCGCGGGAGGCTTTAACTACCATTGAAGCTTGTTTAGGTTCACTCGAACGGCAGAGCGGTTCGCACAAGCTTGAAATTTTGGTAGCCGATTGCTCTACCGACGGCACACCTGAACTGATCAGCCGCCGCTTTCCGGCGGTCAAGCTGGTGCGTCGTCAGGGTTCCTTGAATACTGCCCAGCTACGAGCGATAGCTTTGGGCGAGGCAAGCGGAGATATTATCGTTTTGGGCGAACCGCATTGCATTTTCGCGGACGGCTGGCAAAAGGCTCTCGAAGAAGCCAGCCAGAACCCTACCCACAAAGTAATAGGCGGCGCGGTAAGTCTGGCGAAGATACGAGGCCGGGGGGCGTGGGCGGCGGGCCTGTTTGAATACGTCGCTTATTTGCCTCCGCTCCCGGCGGGCCGCACGGCGGAAACAACTGGCAATAACGTGGCCTACCGCCGCGAAGTTTTGCCAGGTTGTGCCGTAGACGAGGAGTTGTGGAAAGCCTTCCTGAACTGGGAACTTCAGGCCAAGAATATTTCTTTCTGGGCCGCACCCGGCATGTTAGTTTATCATCAAAAACCGTTTAAGTTTGGTCATTTCGTAGTGCAACGTTACCATTACGGTCGCTGTTTTGCCGCCGAGCGGGTGAGCCGCTTTAACTTGAGCCTCGGTCGTCGCCTGTTTCACCTCGCCAGCGTTCCAGCCTTACCCGTCCTACAACTAAAGCGATTAGCCGAAGCGGTTTGGCCCAAACAGGCCTATCGCGGGCAGTTTTTAGTCAGTCTACCCTACCTGCTGCTGTTTAGTTGCGCCTGGGCCTGGGGTGAGGGCTGGGGGTATCTGGCGGGGCCGGGCCGCAGTTGCCCGGAAGTTTATTAAACGAACAACACACGAGGGAATAAAAAGGTTGGCTGAATTAGGAGTTGGGCCTGCAACTGCGCGTTTGAAAATCTCGGTCGTGATCGCGTCGGTCAACGGCCTGGCGTGCCTGATGGAGTGCCTGGGTTCGCTGGAAGCCGGACGTTTGCAATACGGAGCCGAGATTATCGTGGTCGGGCGAGGCGGGCCGCAGGTAAGCCAGGCTATCCAGCAAAGTTATCCGGCCACCCACTTTTTGCAAGCTTCGGTGGATACGACTATTCCCCGCTTGCGGAGTAGGGGTATCGCTGCCGCTACAGGTGATGTTATTGCTATTCTGGAAGACCATACGAACGTAGACCCCGGTTGGTACTCCGAAATACTCAAACAACACGCGAACGGCTTCTACGGGGTGGTGGGTGGCCCGGTAGAAAACGACTGCCGGGAGCGCGTGCTGGATTGGGCCACCTATTTTTGCGAATATAGTGCTTTTATGCCGCCAGTGAAAGAAGGGGTAGACGGCCCGGTTCCGGGCAACAACACCTCCTACCGGCGCGAAAGTCTGGCCCTGGTGAAAGATTTACTGGACAAAGGCGTATGGGAAGGCTTTTTGCACGCCGAACTCAAAGCAAAAGGAGTTCAAATTTACTGCGCTCCTAAAATGCTGGTGTGGCACAAAAAGCCTTTTGGCTTCAGGGAGTTTATGATCCAACGCTATTATCTGGCTCGAAGCTACGCCGGAATGCGGGTGGAAAATGCGCCACTGGCTAAAAAGCTATTTTACGTCTTAGCCTCACCTGCTCTACCGCCCTTACTTGGCTGGCGAATATCTCGCCTGGTGCTGGCGAAAAAACGCTACCGCCGGGAGTTCTGGCGGAGTGTTCCCTTGCTCGGCTTGTTTTTGTTAAGCTGGGCCTGGGGTGAGTTTTGCGGTTACTTGCTGGGTCAGGGAAGTAGCACGGCCAGAGTAGAGTAAAAGACCGAGGGGCCGGTGGGCCAAAACGAAACGAGCCGAACCGAAAGTAGAATAAACGGAGTTTTGCGGGTGCGAATTGGAGTAGATGCTAGTTGCTGGAATAGTCAGCGCGGTTATGGACGGTTTACCCGAGGCGTGCTAAATGCCCTGGTGGAAGAAGACCAGGCTAACGAGTATGTTTTTTTTGCCGACGCCCAAACTGCCGCCAGTGCTATTTTCCCTCCACGCGCCAGGATCGTCGTCGTCAATACCCAGGAAGCCCCCGCGCAAGCGGCCAGTGCCACCGGGCGAAGGTCGCTGCGCGATCTGGGGCGGATGGGCTACAAGGTACAGGGAGAACGGCTGGCTGTTTTTTTCTTTCCGACGGTTTACACCTATTTCCCGCTTTTTAACCGGGTTCCGCAGGTTTTGACGATCCACGACGTTATTCCTGAAACCTTCCCGGCCCAGGTCTTTGCTAACCGCAAACTTGAGTTGTTCTGGCGACTTAAACTGCTGGCCGCGAAATCCCAGGCTCGCCTGGTGCTGACCGTCTCACGGCACAGTCAACAGGGCCTGACCGCCAGGTTGCACCTGCCGCTCGACCGTATTCGAGTAGTAAGCGAAGCGGCAGATAGCATTTTTCGGCCTCTTGACGAGGCTGGCAAGGCGGCCAGTGCCTCAAAGTTAGCCCTCTACGGGCTTCGAGTCGAGCAGCCCTACATTCTATACGTGGGCGGGATCAGCCCACACAAAAATCTGGGGCGACTGATCGAAGCTTATGCCCGGCTCGACTGGAACGGGTCTCTTGTGCTGGTGGGAGATTATCAGGGCGACGTTTTTTATTCAAGTTACCAGAGCCTGCAACAACAAATTGCCTGCTTAGGACTGGAAGAGAAGGTGATTTTTACCGGCTTTGTCCCGGATGAGGAACTGGTCTACCTCTACAACGGTTGTCAATTGACGGTGCTGCCTTCGCTCGACGAAGGCTTTGGACTGCCCGCCCTGGAAGCTGCCGCCTGTGGCGTGCCGGTATTGGCCGGGCGCACAAGTTCAGTGCCGGAGGTTTTGGGCCAGGCCGGAATTTATTTCGACCCCTGCCAACTCGACGAACTGACCGAGACCCTAGGGCAGGTTTTGAACGATCCGCAGCTACGTCAGCGTTGCCGAGAGCAAGGGCTGGCCCGCGCCGAGAGTTTTAGCTGGGCGAGGGCGGCCCAGGAACTAAAAGCGGTGCTGCTGGAAGCCGCCCGCCCCGGCTCGAAGGAGGCTTAAAAATGTGCGAGACTCAGCCTTCACTCAAGTTCGCAATGGTGACGACTTTTTATCCACCCTACCATTTTGGGGGTGACGCTATTTATATCTATCGGTTGTGTAACGAACTGGCCCGGCGCGGCCATACGGTCGAGGTCGTGCATTGCACCGACGCTTATCACAGCTTGCACCGGGCCGACCCGCCTAACCCTCAGAACTTCCCCAATCATCCGAACGTTCGGGTGCATCACCTGAAAAGTGCCTGGGGCGTACTTTCGCCTCTGGCAACTCAACAAACCGGCTATCCGCTGTTCAAAAGTAAGGCTTTACGCGAGGTGCTTGAAGGCCAAAACTTCGATGTGATCCATTTCCACAATATTTCTCTGGTCGGTGGCCCTAAAGTCCTGGAGTATGGTTCAAGCGATAGCGTCAAGCTTTATACTACCCACGAACACTGGCTGGTTTGTCCTATGCACGTCTTATGGAAATACAACCGCGAGTTGTGTACTCGCCCGGCCTGCCTGAGCTGTAGCCTTTCTTTCAAACGACCTCCCCAACTATGGCGATATACGAATTTACTACAGAACAAGCTGGCGGCAGTAGATGCTTTTATCGCTCCGAGCCGCTTTACTATGAGCAAGCATCGAGAGTTTGGTTTAGATTTGCCGATGGTGCATATTCCTTACTTTCTCCCCCGGAGCGAAGAAAGCTCGGCACCACCCGCCGAGGATTTGAGCCTGGCCCCGCCAACCTCAGAACGACCTTATTTTCTTTTCGTAGGTCGCTTAGAAAAAATTAAAGGCTTGCATAATTTGATCGAAGTTTTCCGTACCTATGACCGGGCGGACTTGCTCGTTGCCGGGGCCGGTGAATACGGCGAAGTTTTGCAAAATCAGGCGGCGGGTTTGTCCCACATAAAGTTCCTGGGTCGGCAAAGCCAGGCGCAACTACGCGAGCTTTACCGCCAGGCTCAGGCGTTAATCGTGCCTTCGATTTGCTATGAAGTGTTTGGCATTATTTCCATCGAGGCTTTTGCCCTCTCTACGCCTGTAATCGCGCACAATCTGGGGCCGTTACCCGAAGTAATCGAAGAAAGCGGCGGCGGCTTACTCTACGATAGCGAGACCGAACTTGTAGCGGCAATGGAACAAATCCGCACTAATCCGGCTTTACGCCAGCAATTAGGCACCAACGGCTACGAAGCTTACTTGAATTTGTGGTCGGAAGAGCCGCATTTGCGCCAATATTTTGGCCTTATCGAGGAAATTAAGGTTCGCAAAAAGCAAGTGAGAGTGGTTTAGTTCCTCCCAGGTCAGTCCCACGCGGCGACGAGCAAGAAAGGTATTATTCGGATGGCATTAAAGTTGAAAGTTGGGTTGATCGGTTGTGGCGAAATCGGCCAGATGCGGGCGGCGGCCCTGGCGCGTACTCCCACGCTGGAATTGGCGGTCGTCTGCGATGTAGTCCCGGAGCGAGCCGAAAAGCTGGCCGCGCAATATGGCTGCAAGGCCAGTAGTAATTGGCAGGAGGTCGTCGCCCAACCCGACCTGGCGGTTATAATTGTTTCAACCTCCAACGATTTGCACGCCCCGATCAGCCTTGCGGCGATGGAGCAGGGCAAACATGTGTTGTGTGAAAAACCCCTGGCTCGCACTACGGCAGAAGGGCAGGCGATGGTGGCGGCGGCAGAACGGTATAACGTCCGCTTCAAAACAGGCTTTAACCACCGCTATTATCCTTCGGTAATGAAAGCCCGTGAATTGATTGACCGGGGCGAAATCGGCCAGATAATGTACGTGCGAAGTTACATCGGTCATCCTGGCGGCGAAGATTTCACCCGGCGTTGGATGTGCCAGGCTGATATTTCGGGCGGGGGAAGCCTCCTGGATAATGGTATTCATGTGTTGGACTTAACCCGCTACTTTTTGGGCGAGGAAATTACGCAGGCTCAGGGCTACCGGGCCACGCTTGGTTGGCCGGTGGCTCCCTGCGAGGACAACGCTTTCGCCTTATATCGGACTGACGGCGGACGAATTGCGTCGGTGCAATCAAGCTGGACGGAGTGGAAAGGCTACCAGTTCCGGGTCGAGGTTTACGGTACGCTTGGCTATGTCGAAGCGGCTTATCCACCGATGCGGACGATACTTGGCCGGGTTGACCGGGTGACGGGCAAAACCCGCAAGCGTTATTTTTTATTTCCGCTCTTTCAAATCAAAGAACGCTTGAAAAGTTATCGCTGGACGACCGAAGAGACTTTTGTTAAAGAACATCTGGATTTTAGCCAGGCCATCCGCGACGAGCGCGAACCTTTCAGCAGTGGCCGCGATGGGCTACGGGCGGTCGAACTGGCCCAGGCGGTGTATCAAAGTTCCGAAACTAACCGGCCAGTTTCGCTGGTTGAGGGGGAGTAAAGATTTGGCCTCATCGCCAACTACGCCTTCTTCAACGCCTACGCTTGCGCCCTCGTCCTCGTCCAGGACTATTTCGATCTTGACTTACCATGCCCTGGCGGAAGGGTCGCAGGTGCTGGCTGTTTCGCCCCGGCTATTTCAAGCTCAGATGCAGTTTTTGGCCGAGGCGGGCTTTGAGGTGTTGCGGTTGGAGGAGGTAGTCCAACGAGTGCGGGCCGGGCAAAGTTTCGCACCACGTAGCGTCGCCTTGACTTTCGATGATGGTCTGCAAAGCCTTCACCGGGAAGGTTTGCCGGTTTTGCGGAGTTATGGTTGGGCGGCGACGGTCTTTGCCGTCACAAATTATTGCGGTCGGTCAAATGCCTGGCCCGGCCAACCGAATAACATACCGCCTCTGCCGCTCTTGAATTGGCACGAGTTGGGCGAACTAGCCGGGTCGGGTTTCGAGATTGGAGCGCATACCGCTAACCATGCTTTATTAACCGGCCTGGAAGAGCCAGCAGTGGAAACGGAATTGGTCAATTGCCAGGAACACATCCGGCAGCACCTGGGCATATCGCCTCAAGTTCTGGCTTATCCTTACGGCGATTACAACGAGACTGTTTTGAGGCTAACCCGGCAACATTTCGCGGGAGCGGTGACAACTCACTTGCGCGAAGCTTCTTCGGCCAGCGACCCGTATCGTCTTGAACGCCTTGATATGTACTACCTGCGCGATATGAGCTTGTTCCGGCAGCTAGGCACACCCTGGCTCAGGGCTTACCTGGCAGCGCGACGGGGATTGAGAGGATTAAAGCGTAAATTACATGGATAGTCCGCCGCAAAAAAGTCTAAACTACTCTTCTAATTCAATGGCCGCCGCGTTAAACGACGCTCTGCCTTTGCTCGATTACTGTTGCCCGCGTTGTCAGGGAGACCTGACCGGGTTGCCCACAGGCTATTATTGTGGAGCCTGTGGGCAGGTTTACCCGGTCGTGTTGGGTATTCCAGATTTTCGGGTCTTTCCCGACCCCTATATCAGCCTGAGTGACGACCGAGCCAAAGGCCAACGGATTTTAGAAGAAGGCAAGAACCTGAATTTTAACGGCCTGGTCGAGCTTTATTGGAAACTAACGCCCGGTGTGCCGCCCACCCTGGCCCGGCAGTATGTGGCGGGTGCGGTAGGGGCGGTTGAAACGGGAGCGGCTTTGTTAGCTCAGTTTGAAAAAGAAGCGAGCCAGGTTCCTTTTAGTCTTCAAAACGAGCCGAACCTGAGCTGCCTTGAAGTGGGTTGTGGGACAGGGGGTTTTTTGGTGGCGGCGAAAGATCGCTACGCCGAACTGGTCGGGGTAGACATTGCATTTCGCTGGCTGGTAATTGCCCGCCAACGCTTACTCGAAGCGGGTTGTAAGCCTCAACAGGTGCGGTTGGTCTGTGCTTGCGCCCAGGCGTTGCCTTTTCGGACTGGTCGGTTCGACCGGGTAGTAGCCATCAATACGCTCGAACACGCCGACTACGCTGCCCAGCAGGAGCAATTACTGGTCCAGGTGCGGCGGGTACTTCGCCCGGCGGGGTATTTGTTCCTCAACACTTACAATCGGTATAGTCTTGGCCCGGAACCGCATATGCACCTGTGGGGATTGGGCTGGTTGCCGCGCCGCTGGATGAATTGGTATACCCAACTACGCAAAGGAGTTCGTTATCAGCATATTCGGCTAATGGGTTATCGAGAACTACAAAGCCAGCTAGAGAAGGTCGGCCTGACGCGCCGACTTTTTCTCAAGCCCTTTGTGGAAGCCGCGACCCTGGCCCGCCTCGGTTTTTTTCAGCAAAAATTGGCTCGCCTCTACAATCTTCTGCTGAAAACCCCTCTAGCCAGGCTTGTATTGCGGCGTACTGGCCCTTTTTTCCGAATAATTGCTCAGGTTGGTGCGCGTGATTAAAAATCAGCCAGAAATAAAGGCAGGGCCGGAGAAGCTTCCCTCCGGTCTACCTCTGCCGGGCAAGGATTCTTTGTGGCGGGTCATTAAAAACTTTCTCAGCCTGAGCGGAGGCGAGGTGCTGGCGCGGGCTTTAACTTTCCTCAATACAATCTATCTCGCCCGCGTTCTGAGCGCACAGGGCTTTGGGACGTGGCAATTTGCCCTGGCTATTTTAGGCTATTTTATGCTGCTGACGGACGCCGGGTTCGATCATCTGGGACAGCGCGAAATTGCCCGCGAACACGGACGGCTGGAATACTATGCGGGCAACATTATCTTACTCCGGTTGGTTCTAGCCGGGGTGAGCTATGCTTTGCTCTTAGAACTACTTTATTTCTGGCCCCAAACAAGCCAGGCCAAAGATTTACTGCTCCTGTACGGTTTGACTCTTTTCACCTTTCCTCTAAGCCTTAAATGGGCTTTTTGGGGGTTGGAGAAAATGCACGTTCTGGTGCTGAGTAACTTACTGCTTCAGGTATTTTTTACCCTGGAAGTTTTCGGCGTAATCAAAAGTGAAGATGGCTTACGCTTGTTGCCTTTGCTGCAACTGGCCGCCGAACTAGCGGTTGGGTTGGGCTTGTTGCTGGTTTTCCGGCGACTAACTTCGGTCTCGTTGTGGCGCGGCTTGCATCTGGGTAGCTGGCCGGGACTACTCCGGCAGTCGTTACCGATTGCCCTGAGTCAGTTGATGGGTCTGGTGCGCTATAATTTCGATGTAGTTTTGCTGGGCCTGATTTTAGGTGAACTATATGTCGGCTGGTATAGCGCAGCCTATCGGATTATCGCTTTCTTGATGCTATTTGTGACGGCTTACTCGACTGCTTTGATGCCCGTGCTGGCCCGTGCCTATAACGGCAGCCGCGAAGAAGTGGAAAGGCTGATGGCTATCTCGCTGCGGATTATGGCCGCCCTGACTATCCCTCTGGCAACCGGCGGGGTACTGGTCGGGCCGCCTTTAATCGAATTAGTCTTTGGCAAGGGCTACGAACACAGCGTTATTGCTTTTCAGTTCCTGCTCTGGTCGGTCGTCCTCTTGTCGCTGAGTGGGAGCTACCGGCTATTACTACGAGCGTTTAATTTCCAGCATCGGGATGCTCAAATTGTGGTGGTCGCGGCAGTGGTAAACATTGTCTGTAATCTGGTATTAATCCGCGGTTGGGGTTTAATTGGCACAAGTTTAGCTACGATTGCCAGCGAGTTAGTTCTGTTAGGGCTGGCCTACTGGCAGGTGCGCTACCGCATCTTTGCCGTGCCAGTGCTGGCTCACCTGGTTAAACCGATCCTGGCTTCGGCCCTGATGGGAGCTTACCTGGTGTGGCTGCACTCGCTAAGTATTTTCTTTCTCGTACCAACTGCCACTTTAATTTATCTGGCCGGGTTGAGTGTGCTGCATGGGCTAACCTGGCGGGAGGTTCAAATTGTCTTCAACCGAATTCGGAAGTGAAACTGAGAAGCAGACCGAGGCTGCTCCAAAAGTCCTGAGTGAGGGTTACTACCGGCGACTTTACGAGCTAGAAGAGCAGCATTGGTGGTTTCAAGGTACACGGGTTATTAGTGCCGGGCTGCTCGACCGCTACATCAAAGGCCGAACCGATTTGCAAGTGCTGGATGTCGGCTGCGGGACGGGTATCGTGCTGGGCTGGCTGGAACGCTATGCTCTACCGCAAGCTATTTATGGAATAGACCTTAGCCAGTACGCCTTGAATTTTTGCCGACAACGCCACTATCGAAATCTAGCCCTGGGCAGTACCCTGGCTTTACCTTTCGAGGCGGGCAGTTTCGATCTGGTGATCAGTGCCGATGTTATTCAACACCTGCCCCGTAACGGCGGAGACCATCAGGCTTTAGCGGAGATGGCGCGTGTGCTGCGGCCCGGTGGCTTACTTTATTTACGTACTAACAGTAGTATGGGGGTCGGCCAGGTGCGGGCCGAGGAAGAAGCCTCTTACCAGCGTTACAACCGGGCCGAGCTACTGGCTCAGTTCGAGAGCGTCGGTTTGCAGGTCGAACAAGCCAGTTATATCAACCTCGTCATGTCGGCCTGGAGCAGCTTGAAGGGCAAAATTAAAAAGATAGTTTCTCGGCCCCAGACCGGCCACGGCCACTCTCACGCCCACGGCGTTGATCACGGCCTGGCGGTACGGCTCTTACCGCCGCGTTTAGCGTGGCTCAACCGGCTATTGCTGGGTCTGTTGCGGCTCGAAGCTTTCTATCTGGCCGGGCCGGGTCGCAGTTTGCCCTTCGGCCATAGTCAGGTGTTTGTTCTCAGGAAAAAGGGTTAAAGTTGGGTAAATCCGCTATGCAAGTTAATAATCTAGTTCAAAACGCTCATAGTTTCTATCTGAAAGTATTAGGCGTGCGACTGCATAAACTACGAAAATTTGTTTCGGCTCAAGCCGACCGGGTACTTTTGCCCGCCGACTTAAATTCTTTGCTCTCGACCACCGATAAGTACACGATGGTTGACCGGCAACGGCGCAAAAACTTGTGGCGGTTGGCCCAGCGATTAGAAGCTCAACCGGTGGCGGGAGACATGGTGGAGTTAGGAGTGTGCAATGGCGGCACGCTGGGCGTACTGGCTGCTGCCGCCAGTCGGTCGGCCTTAGGGCGGGTAACTTGGGGCTACGATTCGTTTCAAGGCTTGCCCGAACCAACCGAGCGGGACGGGCAGGCGGCCTGGAAGTATAGCCACGGCTTGCACACTGGGCGGCTGGTTTCCATAAATCAGTGTGTCGGTTCCAGTGAAATTGTGTCCGAACTGCTATTTGAGGAACTTGGCCTAGAGCAAGCCCAGGTCCGGCTGATAAAAGGCTGGTTTCAGGAGACACTACCCAACGCTCCGGCCCGGCCCATCGCTTTGCTACATTTAGACGGCGATTGGTACGAGTCGGTCAAATACAGCCTGGAACAGCTTTACGATCAGGTAGTTGCGGGCGGGTATATTGTGCTGGACGACTACGGCTACTGGCAGGGTTGCCGCGAAGCTCTGCACGATTTCTTGAAAGAACGGGGATTAGAGAGTCAGGTTAAGCTCGAACGGTGTGGCTATACGCAGGTGTATTTTCAAAAAGTTTAGCCGGAATTGAGGTAACGGCCTTACATTCTTACATTACCGAAAAAGGAAGAAGATAATGCGTTTAGGCATCAATGGGCAACGACTGGTGGGACGGCGAACAGGAGTTGGGCGGTATATCGAGTTTCTACTCAAGGAATGGAACAAACTTGATATACCTTTTGAAGAAGTTACTGTTTATACCAGTGCGCCCCTGAACTGGCAAAGTTTAGAACTAGGGCCACGCTTTCGCCATAAACTGGTCGGAAAGAGAGTACCAAATTTAATCTGGGAAAACCTGGTGCTGCCGTGGTCGGCTCGCTCCGATCAAGTGTTATTTTGCCCATCATATACCGTTCCCCTGATCTACCCTGGCAAGAGTGTTGTAACAAATCTAGGTATTTACGAGGCTCTTCCCGAAACCTTCCCCTGGTGGCACAGACTGCGTTTTAGCCCTTTCTTTCGCTATGCGGCTAACCACGCCTGGCATGTGCTGGCAATCTCGGAATCGGCTAAAGAGGATTTGCAACGTTACTACGGCACTAAGCCAGAGCGAGTGACCGTCACGCCGCCTGCGCCGGGCCAGATTTTCCACCCGGTAGACGACCCGGCCTTGGTCGAGGAAGTCCGCCGCAAATATGAATTAGGTTCCACGCCGTATTTTCTGTTTGTGGGCAAACTTTCCTTGCGGCGTCACATTCCCATGCTGTTAGAAGCTTTTGCCAGGCTCAAAAAAGACCCCGCTATTGAACACAAGCTGGTACTGGTAGGCCCAAATTACCTTAATTTGGAACTAGAACCGCTGCTGAAGTCGCACGGTCTGGTTAACGAGGTGATCTACCGGGAATTTATTCCTCATCCTGATCTGGCGCGGGTCTACAACGGGGCAACTGCTTTTGTGTTGCCTTCTTCCCACGAAGGGTTTTCTTTTACAATCCTGGAAGCACTGGCTTCTGGAACGCCCGTGATCACCCTGGCCCATGCTGCCTTGAATGAGTTAGCCACGCAACCTACCTACACGGTCGAAAATTGTGAGCCGGAAGATTTTTGCCGAGCTATGCACGAAGTGGCTCTGCAAGCCGACTTGCGCCAGAAACTCCGAGAGGGTGGGTTAGCAAGTGCCGCTAACTATTCCTGGCAAAAAACGGCTCAAAAGACAATGCAAATCCTGACGAAAGCTGCCGAAGTGTGAAGACCAGCCTGAGCCTTTTCAGCCCACTTTACATAATACAGAGCGGATTGCTGAGGGTGATAAGCCAGCACGCTCCGAGGCTCGAAGGCCGGTTGCTGGACATCGGTTGCGGCCAGCAGCCTTACCGAGGACTTTTTGAACAGGTTACGTTTTATGTGGGAGTAGATTTACCGGGTGGTCAGTTACCCGGTGTCACTACAGAGGTCTACGCTTCGGGTCTGGCTTTGCCTTTCGAGACGGCCAGCTTTGATAGCGTGCTGTGTAGCGAAGTTTTAGAACATGTGGCAGAACCGGCCCGATTGCTGGCCGAGGCTGCGCGGGTAATCAGGCCGGGTGGACGACTTTTGCTAAGTGTTCCCTGGCTCTGGCCGGTACACGCTGCCCCGCACGACTATTATCGCTATACGCCTTACGGGTTACGCTACTTGCTGGAGCAGAACGGTTTTGAGGTAGAGAAGCTGGAAAAAACAAGTGGGCTGGTGGCAGTTATCGCCCAACGACTGGCAACCGGCCTGGCCTACGGTTTGGGAGCCGAAAGGCAGCCCGTGTTGCGCCCGCTCAGCCGTTTACTAGGAGCGTTCATTCAGAGTGTGGGCGGGTGGGTTGACCTTCATCTGGGAAGGCCGGGCGAATCACTAAATTACGTACTGTTAGCCCGGCGCGTGATAAGGTAAATTTGTAAAGCAAGACGTAGCCAGCCACATTATTCGGTGGGGGCCAGAGGCTGGCTCGATTGTACTCTTTTTCGGCGGTATTTACGGTATAAGAAGACTCCCACAATTTGCAGCAACACCGTCAGGGATACCAGCCCAAAAGTAATAACCGTCATGATTTGCTCACGTTTGACTACCTGCTGATAAGCCAGTGTATGTGCGATCACGAGCAGAAATAACAGATAATTAAAGCGTTGAATAAACTTCCAACGCTTTCCCTTGAGAAGCCTCAATGATATATCGTTGGAGCAAAGAAGTAACACAATTAGCACCAGGGTTGCCGCTACCCCGGTATAGTTGCTAAAACCAAACGAGTCGCTAAGAGGAAGCAGTTGATAGCGCGGGCCGGTTCGGGTAGGAGTTGAGCTGAAGAAATAAAGTATTATCTGGCCTCCAAGATGAACCTGAAAGCCAAAGAAAACGTGCAGAATGCCTGTAATCCCGACCCAAATACCACTATCGCGGCGCAGATTAAGGTTAACTGGGTTGCGGCGGTGTCCTAACCAGGTGTTGAGCGGGCCAATCAATAGAGTCGCCACCAGCAGTAACAAACCAACGTATCCGAAGCCAATAGCCAGGATGTGGTGGAGCGGCAGTTTAGGCTTAAGTAAAGAAGTAATATAACAGCCGATAAACGTTAGAACGGCCAGAATAAGATGGGTTATAATACGCTGACGGCTGGTGGCTAAGTTGAACTTCAAGATTAAATTTGCTCCTGATTTATTTTGACTCTACGAGAACTAATTTAGCGTCACTCTATATTATTGGAAACCGGGTGTCAACAAAGAATAAGAAAAGGGTGCCACAGACGCAAACCCAGACCAGACAAACTTTGCTAAATAGAGCGGTCAGTAAAAAAGGGATTTACGGGCGTCTTTTGTCAGGACGCTGGTTGATTCTATTTATTCTATTTGCTTTTCTGTTTATTTTAGGAGCTTTTCAGTTTCAAACCTTCTCTTTTAATCTGAACGTCGGGTCTGAAGAAGACGCCTCGTTTGTATCAAGGTTTTACGCGCCGGAAAAAAACGCTGAATTTGACTTCCGTTGGACTAAAGATGTAAGTTACCTCAATTTGTATCAAGTAGGTACGCCCTATCGGTTGACTTTCCGGGCGGCGACAGTCAATCCTAACTCTCAGTCGGTGACATTGAGTATAGCTGCAAATGGGCAAGAAATCGGGCAAGTAAAAGTAGGCCAAACGGCGGGGGTTTTCACCATAAACTCGGCCCGCCCCATCTGGGGGCCGGAAGATTTAAGCCTTAGATTAAAAGTAGCCGAAACTTTCGACGAGACAGGACAAAGTAGCCGGAAAAATCTGGGTATAGCTTTGGATTGGTTGAAGGTCGAGCCATACCGTAACCGTCTCGGTTTAATTGTGCCGCCGCCTTTTCAGTGGCTCTGGTGGGTTTGCTTTGCTTGCTGGCCGCTTTTCCTCTTAAAATTTTCCAGGCTTAACGTAACACCGGGCATATTCTATCTGGCCGGTCTGCTTAATCTTGTACTTGCGGCTGCTTTACTGGTGTTACCCTTCACAAGTACCCACACCCATTGGTTTTTGACCGGCTTATCAATTGCAGTCCTGGAGGCAGGCTTGTCGTTGGCCTGGCTAGGGCTTAAGGTTTGGCGAACTAAAGCTAAACAAACAGCTCGAAAAGTTCTGCCTTCAGGTAGTATCGGCCTCTTGCTGTTAGCTCTAGGCTTACTTTATCTCGCCTCTGCGCGTGGACGACTAAGCTATGGCGACGACCGTATCATGGAAGGTGTAACGGCAGCTATCGTTTCCGGCAATCCCGCCGCCCCGTTGACCCGTTTTCTACGTTTAGAGGGCGATCCGACTTTCGCGCCTTATGGCATTGGTTTATCGCTGGTGGCCGTACCTTTTTATCTATTAGGCGTGGGCGCGTCTAATCTTTTTCCGGCGATGTACTCGGAACAGGTCGGGAGTGCCGGATTAACAGTGTATGTGCTGTTACTGACGAATCTGGTTCTAACAGTTGCTTCGATCTACCTTTTTTACCGCCTCTTGAAAAGACTAAACTTTACGACTGGCCCGGCCCTGGCATCATCGGCTCTTTATGGGCTGGGGACGATGGCCTGGCACTACGCCCGAACATTTTTAAGCGAACCGCTGGTTACTTTTTGCCTCCTGACAGCCCTTTTGTGCAGTTTGAAATATCGGCAAGCTGCGAATTGGAAATGGACTTTCTTGATTGGCTTTATGTTAGGACTGGCCGTGGCTACCAGGATCAACAACTTGATTGTTTTGCCGTTTTACGCTTTGTACCTGGTTTGGGCCTGGTGGGAACGAGAGGATCGGCTTAAAGGAGGATTAGTTTGGCAGAGCTTGAAACGAGCGTTAAGAGACGGAGTTTGTTTTGGTGCTGGCATAGGCTTTTGGCTCTTAATCATAAACTGGTATAATTTAGCGCGTTACAGTTCTGCAATCACTACGGGATATACGCTTGACTCCAATAGTTTCGACACGCCCCTTTGGACGGGTCTCTACGGTCAATTATTTAGTACGGGTAAAAGTATATTTTTGTACAATCCAGTATTAATTCTAGGTTTACTTGGATTACCTTTCGCGCTCAAGCGGCATCGCAGCTTTAGCCTCCTTTGCCTGGGCATTATCGCAGCTTATTTAACCCTTTATGGAACCTGGCTTCGTAACGGCTGGTTAGGCGGTGGAGTGTGGGGATTACGCTTTTTGGTACCGCTACTTCCTTTGTTTTTGTGGCCGAGTGCCTATTTGTTTACGTATTTGGGCCAAAAAAGCTCGAATGGCACGAGATTAGGCTTTAACTGGATGAAAGCAGCTACTCTAACTTTAATTTTGCTTCTAACCGCCGCCAGTTTACTGGTGCAATTCTTATCTATAATCGTAAATTACCAGATTTACGAAGCTCAGTATGGTCGGTCGGATAAACTTTTCCAACTGGCGATCTATAACCTGGCTGATTCGCCGATTGTTGTGCATTGGAAGCTTTGGCTCGACCAAACCCGCCCGGACCTGGCTTCGCGCTTCTATAACGAAACCCCCTTTGCTCGATTGGTGGATTTTACTCAGGAGTTTGCGTTATGGAGTGCTTTAGGTTGCTCTTTTCTGAGCCTGGTAGCCTGGGTGCGTGTGCGCCTCACATCAGGTGAAAAGGACGAAAGAAGTTTTTAATGGCAACAACCCAGTTGGAGAGGCCTAGGGTTGTTGCAAAGTCAGGAGCTGAGTTCAAAAGGAAGAATGGTCTGGACGAAAAACCTTTCGCGCTTAAAATTAGGGTTCCTACACCGACTAATTTAAGTGAGAAAGGTTTGCTTAAAATGAACTATAGCACAATCCCGCTTGAAATAGAGCTGCCAAAAGAGGCTTGTCTGTTTGATCTTCAGCAGTTGTATGAGGTGCTTTCCCTTTTAAGCGATAAACGTCAGGCTCGTGGCAAGCAATACCAGCTTGCTTTGCTCCTGAGCTTAGCGATTCTGGCTAAACTAGCCGACCAAAATCAAATTCGAGGAGTAGCGCACTGGGCTAAATTACGCCGCCAGGAGTTAGCCACTTTCTTCGGACTGGCCCGTGCCAGGATGCCTTGCCACACCACCTGGAGCCGAGTTTTAGGCCGAGCGGTGGAACAGCACACCCTCACCCGTTTGATGGCTCAATTTCTAAATGAGGGGGTGCAAGGCCCAGCCCAAATTCCGAGCAGAGGGAGTATGCTTTTAGCGATTGATGGAAAACTTTGCGTGGAACTATCCCGCTCGGTCAAACTCGTGGGGTACATTTAGTAGCAGCTTATCTGCCAAAACAAGGGGTGATATTGGCTCAAATAGCCGTCGAGACTAAAGAAAATGAGATTGTGGTGGTGGTGGCACCTAAAGTGCTGGTCCAAATCGATTTGCGGGGAATTATAATGTCCCCAGGAAACTGGACGAAAAGTTAAAGTGGTAAAATAGCTGGGTCGCACAAAAGGAGCAAGCATAATGACGACCCCACGCAAACATTACAGCGCCGACTTCAAATCCAAGGTTGCTTTGGAAGCAATTAAA